>JAUXEQ010000029.1 GCA_030620455.1 bacterium
ACCTTCCAGATGGAGGAGCATTTATTTTTGCAGAAGTTGTTATCGAACTCCGAAACGAAATCCCAGGTATTCAGATTGAGATACTCACGCCGGACTTTAAAGGCAATCATAAAGCCTTGGACAAAGTTCTCAAAACGAATCCGGATGTTTTTAATCACAATATTGAAACAGTTTCGAGACTTTATTCTAAAGTAAGACCACAGGCTGATTATTCATGTTCACTTGATGTGCTTAAATATGTTTCACTAAAATACGATTCAATAATTAAATCCGGTTTTATGGTTGGTCTTGGCGAGACTGATGAGGAGATTTTCGAACTAATGAGAGACCTCAAAGCTTCTGGTGTGCAAATCCTTACTATTGGTCAATATCTTCAACCGAGTGCTAATCATCTACCAGTCGAAAGATATGTTACTCCGAACCAATTTAAGGAATATGAAAATTTCGGTGAGAAATATCTCCAATTTATAAAAGTGTTTGCAGGACCACTTGTAAGGAGCTCTTTTATGGCTAAAGATATCTGGCAGAAAATTTCTATATCGAATTAATAATAGTAATTAAAGGGCATCGACCAAAAATCAACTGTAATGAAAATGGATAATCGAATATCTTCACATAAGCAATCTCTTGGACATAAAGGTGAAATGATAGCTGCAGAATTCCTTGAGAAGAAAGGTTTTTCTATTATTATGCAAAATTTCCGATTTAGAAGCGGGGAAATAGATATTATAGCAAAGGATAATGATACAATAGTTTTCGTGGAGGTCAAGTCTGTTATCTCAGGAGCTTTTGGGCATCCTGCTGAATGGGTTGATGAAAAAAAACAGTCTCATCTGATTTCAGCTGCAAAGAAATACTTATTTGAGAATAATATTCATGATGTTCCTGTTCGTTTCGATGTTATAACTGTGGATTTTAGAAATAAAAAAATAGACCATTTTGTTAATGCTTTTTATGAAACTTCATAAAATGCCAATATCTTTGTGACTTACGATTATTAGTATGTGTAAGTGTAATATTTTGAAATTCAGATTTATCAGAACAAATCATATAGAAAAAACTTGCGTAAATATAATAAAATCCTTATTCTTGTGTCCGATTTGAAAGAAAAAGTAAAAAGTAAAGGTGGTTTTAATGCCTTGTGGCAGGAAGAGAAAGCTTCGGAAAGTTAAGAGACATAAGTTCAAGAAGCGTAAGAAAAGAGATAGACATAAAAAGAAGAGGTAATCTGCAGTGAAACTGGCTGTGCTTTCTGACAGCCATGTTGGTCAGAGAATTCATAAATTTCCATCCACAGTCCTTAGGGAAATTAGTCATTTCGATGGCATAATTCACTGTGGTGATTATGTCGATTTAAATACTGTTAATATTCTCAAAGGTTTTGGGAACTTTCGTGGTGTTTACGGCAACATGGATGATGTTGAGGTTACCCATATTCTTCCCGAAACTCTAAAATTTGAGATTGAGGATGTTAGGATTGGTTTGTATCATGGATGGGGATCGCCTATCGCTTTGAGTAAAAAAGTCCTTCGAAAACTTTCCGAAACCTATCCAAACTATAATTTCGATATTATATTCTTTGGGCATTCTCATAGACCATCGGATGTTGTTATTGATAAAGTTAGGATGATAAATCCGGGTGCTATTTCAGGAAATATCTTTTCCAAGAAAGGAACATGGGGTATTATTGAGATTGAAAATCGCAATATTAAGTGGAATCTTATAGAAATTAATCCTAGTTAAAAAAATAAATGGAAAATATTTTTTATAGAGTCCTTGCAATTTTGTTTGGAATTGTGATTCTTTTTGCAGGGAGAAGACTTTTTTTTAAAGCAATTCCTCTGCTTGGGTTTTTATTAGGTGCGTTGTTGGGGCTTGTTATTGCAATTTCAACCGGTCCATCGATTATTTTATCAATTCTTTATGTGGTTATCGGGGGAATTGTCGGTTCGTTTCTTTTTAGTATAGCAAGCTGGATTGCTCTGATTGTTCTTGGTGGATTTGGTGGATGGTCTCTTGCTACACTTTTATTCAATTGGGTTCCGGATATTCCAATGAAAGTTCTAAGTGTTGTATTAGCTCTTATTGGTATAGCACTTGCGTTTTTTCTGAAAAACTTCATAGTTACTGTGGCAACATCACTTTTAGGGGCTGTTATGATGACATCGGGGATTTTGCTTATTCCGCCCTTGGAACTGTCTTTCCAACAACCAACCCGTGTGTATTTATACATCATAATTTTGACTGTTATAGGAGTTCTCGTTCAATCGTCAACAAAGGTTTCCAAATAATTTTCCAATTCATATATTTCTATTTCAGGATTAATATCACAAATTAATCGAATTGCTTCGATTTATCATATTTAGACTGTGAGCAATGTTTTTTGTAAATACAGCTTTTACAATTTCTATCTTCCAAAGGATCGAACTTGCAGTCCCATATTGAGAATAGTATTCCGTCAATACTATTTTGTTTGTTTTGCGGATCAAAAGCTGACTCATAATTAAACTTAAATTCTTTTTGACCAACCTTCTCATCTCTAATTAGGTTGTATATACAAGATAGATTATCGATTTCAAATCTTGCTCTCGATAGTATCTCACCATATGCGTTAAGCTGAAATTCATATACAGAATTCATATCGGAACTTTTATAGTCGATAATGCATAGATAAGGCAAATCATTTCTAACGGACAAATCCACTCTATCGATTCGACCTTTTATTAGAATTTGATGTCCATCGATTTCGCGCCTTTCTTGAATTGGCACTTCGAATCCTATGGGCAACCAAACATCATCTTTTGTAGTGTTAGTAATACTTTCAAGAACATCATTAAGTTGTTTATTAGTAAACATCGAGAGGAACCTTGCTTTATTAATCAGCAAAGAAGGCTCAGATTTCCAAACTAATTCAAAATTCTCGAAAATAGCCTTTTTTAATTCACCAATTAATTCATCGATTTCTTCATTATGTCCAAAGAATTGCTCTACAAAACAATTGAAAATCTCACGGTTATCAAGTTTAAATTTATTGATAAATTGATCCAACAAAGACGGTGTTAATTCTCTTGCGTGTAATCTGTTACGGTGAGATTGAATTCCTTTTCCAAAGGGTTCCTCATTGAAGATTTTCATGAATCGTTTACTTAAAAAGTCCTTTAACGCATCATGAATTGCAGTCCCTATTATTCTCCAGTTTGTTTCTAAAGTGATTTTTTCAGGTTCTGGTTTGCCTATACTCTTGCTTAGTAAAAACAATAATGGACATTCATAATATTTCTCAAGTTCTCCTATTCCCAAGCCTTTGGCAATAATATTTTCTTTAAGTTGATCTATTTGATATGGTGAGATTAGTTTAACGATGTTCTTGTCTGGTATTTGTGTGAGAGTCGAAGATACTTTTTTTCTTTCAAGATTTTCAAGTTCGTCCCAAATTTCTATTGCTTTCTTTTGTGCCATTTCAAGCGAAATGCCGCAGAACCGCATTATCTCGTCGATAGGATGACAAAGGGCAAGATCATTATCCTCTCCGCTTGTTTGAGGTATTGTAATAATAACTTTTTCAGCAAGACACATAGATTGAATAAGTGATATCCGATTTATTCCTTCTTTGTCGGAAATAAATGAGAAAATGTCCCGATAATCTGTGTCTATAATAGGATTTGGGTTGTGTCTTTGCGGATAATTACTTCTATTAAAACCGATAATAAAAAGGATTTTAGCGTTCACACCCCTTGCTTCAAGCGGTGGCAGTATTCTTATTTTGCTTGAGATAGCCTTGAATTTCTTGCGTTTTAGAAGTGAAAGTTGAATTGCCAGGAATTCAAGACCGGTGAATTTTAATTTACCATAACCTTTTTCTAATTCTTTTGCGTTATTAATAATTCGTGACCATTGCTCTATTAGCTTATCCCTTAACTGCGATAGCGATTCTATGCCAATTTGGATTGACAAAATGTTGCTGATGTATTGCATTGTTGATTCAAGTTCATTAGTTGGAATCAAGTTTTTAAGGAAACCAAATTTTCCAATCAGTTCGAGAATTTGTATCGCTTTTTCATCCTCCAGTTCTATTTCCTGCCAGCTCTTGATATCGATCAGTTTATTAAAAGCTGTATACTGTTCTATCCATTCACTTTCAAGTTCGGGATATGCTTTTTGTAGAATTGGGTGTTTGAATAATTGAATCAGTTCTTCTCGACGCCAATCGCTTGCTACAGCTGTCATAAGCTTGCTGAAAAGATTTTCTAAATCTGCTGTATTATGGGTAGAAGCTTGATCAGGAAAGTCAAGTCCTATGAATCCTAACTCCAAGGCTAACAAGGATTTGTATGCATCTGTATCCGGAGTTATGATTAGCATATCTTGTGTATCAATTTTATCTTGAATTGCATAGTATTTAGCTAATCTGGCAACTATTCTAACTTCTCGTTGAGGATCTGGTAGAAGGAGAAATTGAATATTATCTTTTAAATTTTCATATTCACCGTTAAGCACTAAAGTAATAGCTTTTTGTGATTTCTTCCGGTTCTCGTTAACAGAAATACTAAACTCGTTTAACATTTTGTTAATCGGTTCTCGCCATCTAACAGGATAATCGAAGTATTCTATCGGAAAGCAAAGAGACACATTTTTAATTTTTCCAAGTTCCTTTATGAATTCTCGCTGGGGAACGTTGAATTCCATGAAGTTATGGAAATTAATATTTTCTTTAAATTTTAGCGATTGTGGGTAACGCCCTTTTTTTACAGCTTTTAAGGCAAGATGGAAGAGATAATCATAGGTGGCAAGAGCGTTATTCCTTAATTCCTCTCGGAATTTTTTATACAAGGTTAATGCCTCTTTGGTTCTCGGACCGAGTTTGCTTGAACTTAATAAACGATCTATTTCGTAATGCTCCAATATTCCCGCTTGATCCGTAGTTTGGAAAAATTCCATGAGTTTTCTTGGAAAGGATGGCTTTTTTCGTAGATAGCCCAATTCTTTATAGAAATCGCTTTCTAAAAATATTCTGTGTGCAATTGCGAATGATTGAATATCGCTAATCTCTATTGGCCAAAATATTTCGGTTTTGAAAGTCTCGATTAATTCTCTAATAGTGATTATATGCCATCCTACCGATGCAATAGCACCATCGAGCCTTTGAAGAATTATTTGCTCATCTGATTTATAGGGTACGATAGTTATGCATTGCGGATTGATTGTTTTAGGATCGAAGTTAAAGTGTGCTGTAATTCCGGGCATATCAATCCTTCAAAATTTTCCGTGCAAATATCATATAAGCTGTATGGGCGACCATACGATCTTTAGGTCGCAGTCTTTGCGGTACCGTTTTATAGAATCGCAAAAGTAATTCACAAACTTGTATATCCGTGAATCCATTAAAATCTTTCAGAGATTGAAGCAATTGGGAAATTTGATTTGTTGTTGGGAGAACGAACGCAATAGGTGCGGATGCATTTAATGCTTCCCAAATGATTTCTATATGTTCCCAGGGTCCTTTTATGTCGATGAAACCAGCGTCGAATGGTCCATGAGTTATTCCATCTGATAGGTCTTTGAGATAAAAATCGACACTATTGGAAAGATTATTTTTTTCAATATTCTTCATCGCTAATTTGTAGAAGCGTTCATCCGATTCGTAGGAGATAACCTTCCCGTTTGGTGAGACTGCATTAGCTAAAACAATCGTCATCGCTCCGGAACCGGAACCGCATTCGAAAACTCTATAGCCATTCCTAAGACCTAACCATAGAGCTATGTATGGTGAATCCTTTGGATAGATTATTTGCGTTTGTCTTTTAACACCTAACATTATGTTATCGTATAGAGTTGGTTTTAGGATCAAGAGTTTTTCACCAAGATGAGTTTTGATAATTCTTCCAAATTCGCTGCCCACAAGACTCATCAGGTCGATTGTTCCTCCTTTTGTGGAGAACTTTTTGCGCGATATAGGCACAAGATAACGCTTTGCAGGATCTTTCATGTCCATAATAAGAAGTGTACTCTTTTCATTAATCGTTAATTTCTTAGTTTCAACCCATTTCTCTTTATAACGCTCCAAAAACCATGTGTGACCTTCAAATGCAATAGGAGGAAGATTATTAATATCGAAAAAACCAGCTTCCTCGGCATCGTCCCCAGGTTTCATTTTATCTGAGGTTATCTTCATTTGATATCCAGTTAAGAGCACCCAAAAATACTGTGGGGAAAATTGCATATTTAGTCCCAAAGGAAGAATTACTTCTCCTTTAAGATTTGTTTCCTCACAAAGTTCCCGGATTGCGCACTGTTCTGGAGTTTCATCGATTTCCTGAAACCCACCAGGAAGACAATATTCCCCTTTTGCGGGTTCACATGCTCGTTTGACGAGTATTATCTTTTCTGCAAAACGCGGGTGAGGTACAATTAATGCGGTTGCAGGTATTGGATTGTTATATGAGATTGCACCGCAATTTGCATTTGTGCAAATATCTCTTTCTCGTCCTTCAATGTTCCGTTTCTCGAGTTTGCTACCACAATATTTACAGTAAGAAACATCCTTGTAAGTTTTCAACTATTTATCTCCAGTTACATGTAATTAAAAATATAATAATCGATTAATATCACTTAATAGCTAACATTCGATCTATTGTAACTCTGGCTCGGTTCGCAATTGCATCCGGTATGTTAATTTCGTAAATTTGTTCATCGAGTGTACGAAGAACTTTTTCAAGTGTTATAAGTTTCATATTTGAGCAAATTGCATGCTCATAAATAGGATACACGGATGTTCCCGGAAATTCAACATTAATGCGTTGAATAAGACCGTATTCGGTTACAAGAACCACAGTTTGTTTTGGGTGATCTCGAACATATCTATACATTGCACTCGTGGAACCGATAAGATCCGACAGTTCCTGAACTTCTATTTTAACCTCCGGATGTGCAATAATCACTGTATTAGGATGCATTTTTCTTGCATTTAATATATCTTGAGCAGTAATTCTGTCATGAACGTAACAATGACCATCCCAACATACAATGTTTTCTCTCCCAGTTATCCTCTTTGTATACGCACATAGATTTTTATCTGGCACGAAAATTATTCCTTGCTCTTTTGGAAAGGATTCTACAATCTTGACAGAATTTGCACTTGTACATACAATATCTGAAACAGATTTAACTTCAGCTGTAGAATTTATGTATGTTACTACTTTGTAACCAGGATATTTACCTTTCATTCTTATAACATCCTCAGCAGTAGCATGGGCTGCCAGAGGACAACCTGCCTGAATCTCTGGAATTAAAACCATTTTGTCGGGATTAATTATTTGGGCTGTCTCTGCCATAAACATTACACCACAGAATACAATTATAGGTGCGTCGGTATTTACTACCTCTCGTGCAAGTTCGAGAGAATCGCCAACAATATCCGCAATCTGCTGTACTTCTATACGTTGATAGCTGTGAGCAATAATAACGGCTCCAATATTGCGTTTGGCTTTATCTATTCTTTTTGCTATTTCTTTCTTTGATAACCTTGAATATTCAAATATGTCCATTTTTCCCTCAGATTGTTTTGATTAAATATAATTACTCAATTTAAAAGAGCAAAATTCATTCGGAATCTATTTTCTTTTGCTGCATAATTAGGTACTTGGTATAATATAAGAAAAATTTTCAGGTTGATTTTAAATATTATTTCTTAATTTGTCCAAAACGAAATCTTGGAAATAAATATTATATCTTAGATAGATTAATTAATGGGGGAGATGCGTGTGAAGAAGATATTATTTGAGTGTGCAGGTACTGATATTAAAAGTAATATAAAAGCATTGCAAAGGTTATTGGATCAAATAGAATTCCCATATAAAAAGGGCGCAACAGTTGGTCTTAAGCTTCATTGGGGTGAAATTGGAAACCTATATTTTCTTTCCGAAAAATATGCTGCCGTAATTGTGCAGTGGCTTAAAAAAAATGAAGTAAAACCGTTTATTTTCGATACGACTGTGCTTTATTCAGGTGGTCGCAGAACTGGTGTGGATTCTCTTATGACTGCATACGAACACGGTTATACACCGCAAAACATGGGTTGTCCCGTTGTAATTGGAGATGGAATCGGTGGGATGGATGTTGTAAAAATTAAATCTGGATTCTTTCATTTTAAGGATACTGTTGAAGTTGGGTCCATAATAAATCAAGCACAGGGATTTATTATTTTCTCGCATTTTAAAGGTCATCTTGGGTCAGGATTCGGAGGAGCAATAAAAAATCTTTCGATGGGATTTGCATCACGGGCTCAAAAACAGCTTATGCATTCCGACGCACATCCCGAATTGAATCGATCGAAGTGCATCCGATGTGGAATGTGCATCGATATTTGTCCCGAGAAAGCAGTGAGTTGGAATGAAAATAAATTTCCAATTTTTGATCTCGATAAATGCATTGGATGTGCTCACTGTATAGCAATTTGTCCTGTGGCAGCTTTGAAAGTTTTCTGGCGAATTAGCCATGAAGCTTTTCAGGAACGCTTAGTTGAAACTGCTGCAGCTGTGTGGAATGTTATTAAAAACAAAAGTATTCTTATTAACGCACTTATTAATATTTCCTCTGAATGTGATTGCATGAAAGGAAAAAATTCGATTATAGCCGATGATGTTGGTTTTATTTCAGGTTACGATCCTTTTGAAATTGATGCTGAATCGTTGAGATTAATAGGTTCTGAAGTTTTCGATCGAGCCCATCCAGATATTCCATGGCGATCCCAGTTTGAATATGCTGTAAAAATTGGTATGGCAGATAAAAATATCCTTAACGTTATCCCATGATAATTTCTCCAGAATACATATCGCTCGTAAAGAATATTGGTGCGATCATCTACGGTGTGGGTGAGGAAACAGAACTGAAAAATCTTGAATGGTTAGCAAATCAGTTTGAGCAAAGAATATTGGGAATTACACCTTCATTATGGGGATCTTTTGAAGAACGGGGAAAAATTCGCTATTTAGATTATCCCTTCACTAAATTTGATGAAACAATAAGCACTATATCAGAAAAGACCAACATCGAAACTAAATCTATTGAAGTAATTGCGTTTGCTTCGGCTTTTGCATGTCCGATAATATTACTCTCTAGACTTGCTTCGGAGAATTTCAGTAAAATCGGTCAATTCATTTTCAAAGCGGAACCACCGAATAAACGCAATTTAAAACGGATTTTAAGTATCTGTGTGAATGCTGGTACAGATATTCATGCATGGTCTCAGAAAAGCGCTCAGATATATTTTAGGGATAAAAAAAGCTGGAGTGATTCAATGATAGAACGACGCAAACTTTCGAAAGATTATTCCCAGAAAAGGTTTTGGCGGTTTGGGAACGGCAGGGGAGATTGGCCAATTTTCTTTTATTTAGACCTTTTAATGTTAGCGAAAGATTTGAAAGATTTTCAAGATATTCCAATTTGGTCTTTAGTCCCGGCATGTATTATATATCCTATATGAGAAAGTTTCCTAAACATGCATTTATCCTTGCAGCGGGATTTGGTTCAAGACTCAAACCGCTTACAAATTTTTGGCCTAAGGCTTTACTACCTATTGTTGGCATACCAGCTTTGAAAGTTCTTGGTAAAAAGCTATATGAATCGGGTATAACTCAAATTGCTATAAACACACATTATCACAATGCTCAGATCGAAAGCTTTGCCTCAAAATTTAAGATAAAATGTATTACAGAGAATAAAATTCTGGGCACAGCTGGAGGATTAGGAAACATGTATAGCAAAATCCTCCCAGAAACTACAGTGCTCGTTCATAATTGCGATATTATAGAAAGCTTTAATTTATTAAAAGCTTATGAATTTCATAAGGATTCAAATGCGAAAGTAACACTAATAACGATTGACAATAATCGCACAAATAATGTTATAACTGAAGCAGGAACAGTTATAGGTTTTGATTCTGAATTCTTGTCTAAAAATTCGTCGATTAAGAAATTAACTTATTCCGGGGTTGGTTTTTTTAACGCGGATGTTCTCGATTCGTTTTCTAATAAAGGCTTTGTAGAGCTAACAGAGGCACTAAAACCTTGGGTTGAAAAGGGCTTTGTCCGAGTATATGAAGAGAATGAGTTCTGGTTAGACTTTGGAGATTTAAAAAATTATATCAAGTTACACCGAGAAGTATTAGTCGATTCTGCAATTAAGCATCCTCTTGGAGGAAAATTAACTTTTATTGAAAGTGATGTAAAAACTACAGATTCAGTATACCTTAGGGGTTTCGTTTATGTGGGTTCAAAGGCTAAATTACATCCAGAAATATATTTGGAAAATTGTATTGTTTTCCCCAATACAATCGTTGAAACAGGAAAATATGAAAACTGTATTATTTTCACGTCTCCTATTGATGGTGAGACTGTAATTGTTAAACCTTAGAACGAGTTTTCTTTGGGTACCCAGATTTTCAGCGACTATACTTTTAAATTTCCTGTTTTTCGTTAGTCTTTTTGGGCAGAGCTTCCTTGGTCAATTTTAATGCACAAAATTCACCGCACATCGTGCAGACTTCCTCATCCGACGGTGGAAGAGCGTCGCGTATGAAGCTTGCGCGTTTGGGATCGATTGCCAATGAAATCTGTCTTTCCCAATTAAGATCGAATCGAGCTTTGCTCATTTGA
>JAUXEQ010000051.1 GCA_030620455.1 bacterium
AAATTGGATAAAACTGGTCCAATTTAACTCATCTTAAAAAAAATATCAAAAATTAAATTGATACTTTGGGTAACACAGTGTTAGATAAAATCGGCTTTATGATATAAAGTTGGAAAAGGAGAATAACATGGTTGACATTAAGTATAAAATACCGCGAGAAAAAGATGACTATCCAGAAAACTCAAAGTTTGTTGTTAAACAGATTTCACAGATTATAGAAACAGCTATTAAAACTGGAAATAATAAAATTTTCATTCACACAAACCTTAGAAAAGGATTACCGTTGGAAAACATAAATAAAGTTGCTGGCCCATTCGTGGAAGCATGGGCGTTGGAGCAATTTGAGATTATTGGAGATGACGAAGGTAACCAATATCAGCTTATTAATATAGAACCGGGCAAGAGACTGGATCTCTTTGATATTATTTTGCAATTTAAGCGCAAGAGAATTTCTACCGATTATCTTTCAGCAAATATAGATGTCAAAGCAACCGCCGAAGATATAAAAACCTCCGGTAAAAGCCCAAATATCACTTCTTTTGCTCGTATCCGCTCTGAATATATTGATGATCCTGATTACATTTTTATTGTGCTGTCTTTGAAATACAAAGTTTACAGTGAAAAAGACCAATCGATTGGAATAACTAAAGGAACAATGGAGATCGTATCTTACTCTGTTTACGATTTAAAGTACATATCAGAAAAGGACCTTAACTATAATCCATCTTTAGGTACAGGACAACTTCAGATCCGTGATATTCATTATGTTGATCTCCACCATCGAACAACTTGGGAATTTCTTCAGATGCTGGACAAGAAATTTATCCGTTCGCAAGGAAAAGAGGCATGGTTGCGTCTTGCAAAGCATCATAAATGGATAAAGGAGTGATGAAGATGAAGATGGACCGATTCTATTGTGGAGATTCTATTGAAATAATGAAGATCTTTCTTGATAAATCCATTAACCTAATCTGTGCTGACCCCCCATACAACCTTGGCAAAGACTACGGTAGTACCATTGACAAAAAGGATTGGGCAGAATATGAGAAATTTACTCATCGATGGATCAGTGAAGCTATCAGACTTCTCAAAGACAATGGTTCAATTTATATTTTTATGGGTGTTAGATTTATATCAAGACTATATGTCATGCTTGAAAATGATTTTGGTCTTCTTTTCAACGGATGGATTACTTGGCATTACACACAAGGAATGGGTAGAACAAAGGGGTTTTCACCAAGACATGAGGATATTCTCTACTTTGTTAAGGGAAAAGATTACATCTTTAATCTTGATGATATTCGCATTCCCCAAAAGTATTACAGGCAGAGAAATAATATGGAAGGAGCAAATCCCGGTGATGTTTGGCAATTTTCCCATGTTCACTATTGTAGTAAAGAACGAGAGAAACACCCTACACAGAAGCCTGAAGGAGTGATAGAACGTATAATACGGGCAAGTTCTAATCCTGGAGATATTGTTCTTGACCCATTTATCGGTAGTGGTACTACATGCAAAGTAGCAAGAGCTCTTGGACGACATTGGATTGGAATTGATATAAACCCGGATTATATTACTATGTCTGAGAAACGAATGGCTCGATCTACAACTTTGTTTGATTCAATTGACCCAAGAGCTAATAGAAAACCTTTAGATTTAAAAAAATGAATTTATTTCGCCGACTTCATATAACACAGCATAAAAGGTTCGTCCTTCGGGCTTACCCTAATTTTTGCTTCGCAAAAACTTCTTTTATCCGCAGAACGTTTGCGGTTCGTTACTCTCACCAAAATCCTTCCAGAGATGAAGCTTCGCAAATACGCGAGATATTAGACGATAAATTGCTTCTAAATTATCGCGTATTTCGATTTTCTTTTTTTCAGTCTATGTTGTGAGAACTGCCTTACATTCAAATTTTATTAAATGTCCATTCAATATAAATTGTTTTCCTGCCATGCTTTTCCAGATTGAAATTATATATATGCACCAGCGCTGTTTCCTGATACACTCTCTCTAAACCACCCTCTGAACTGGAAACAGTTTCAACAGGAAACATCCACAGTTCATCGGAGTCTGCTCTGCATTTGATTTTAAAACCTCGGATTTTATCTGTCAAATCGTAAGCTTTGAAATTCTTCAATGCAGTTCTTTGTCCCGCCCGATAAATAGCATTTGAGGAATCGTGAAAGTTCAATGTAACCTGTGGTGAGTTTGGCGACAGAAGAGAGAAATTTGTCTCAATTGCAAATTTAAATTCCCGCATTTCACTGCGGTTATGGATTCTATATGCCAATATCAACTTATTATCAACCAACTCGTAAATTTTAATAATATCGATTGGGAATCTAATTTCTCGCTGCCAGAGCGCTCCGCTTCGGTTGAGTATTACTGTGGAATAAAGCTCCTTTTTGATATATTGCACCGGTTCATAACTGCCTAAAGTAAAATCCCCAATATCTCTATACTTCATTTGCTCAAATCTCGACGGGTCGATTTCCTGAGTAAGAAAGTGATCTTGTGCAAAACGCCTTACAGACCAATCGTAATATAATTTGCCCTCAAGTCCATCCTCTTTAAAAACGATATCATCATGAATGGACTTATGCTTATCCGCTCTGTGTTCATCATTAGCTGATTCAGTCAATAATCTGTGGTAACCTTCCCTATGCCTTGACAATGTATCCAGAACATTGACATTGCGTGGTAAAAAAGAAATTTCCTCGATATTACCACCTCTATGTGGAGCAATCCAGATTATCAATTCCGATGAAATAAGACGTATTTCATTTAAACCGTCGAAATCAACATCATGTATCACAATGTTTTGCATTTTGCTACTTTTCAATGCTATATTTTCGGCTTTAATGATGTTTTGCCAGACACCTTCTCTAAGATGCGGCAAATATAGCCCACCGAAAATTCCATGCCAATATGCACAGTTGCACTGTGAACGATAAAGAGCTCGATACGCATCCCGCAAATCTATATCCGACCTTGCTGCAAGTTCTGCCAAAACTTCAGATACTCGTATCATGCGCTTATGCATCCAATTGGATTCTGGGTATTTGATGAAGAAGTTCCGCCAGAATCCGCCTTTAATAAACGATTTGTGTTGCTCAAAATCGCCCTGCTTCTTAAGCTCTTCAACCCATCTGTGAAAGCGATATGAAAGCGTAGCTGGAAGTGTCCATTCGCTCATCTCGAAATACGATCCAGTTGGCATATAAACTCTTCCGCAAGGTGTCAGTTTTTCAAGTATCTGAGAGAATGTATATATCTCGATCCACTCGGAATTCTTTTCTAAGGCAGTTAAAAAGCTATCCACCCAGCCTTTTTTCCATACCCATTCATACGTATGTGGCCAAAGACCGAATTTCTCACCGTCATCCGCAAAGACCACAAGTCGTTCCCCTGAATTGTCTGCACATTTTTTTAAATATTCGATTGTCTTTTCAACAGGTTGGAACGGCATTGAATAGCGTAACGTTTCCGAGATCGGGAAAATAGACAGAGGTTTTCCATCGTGCTCAGTAACAAAATAACCGAGTAAATTTTCTCCTGTAATTCCAACAGATTTTAGATGATAATCGTCAACAGCAGTATATTTTATACCAACCTGAGCAAGCAATTTTGGGAGATGTGGTTCCCATATACGCTCAGTGAGCCAAATTCCTGATGGATTAACGTTGAAATTTGTATTTAAAAAATCATTCATCATTTTCATCTGACCTATTGCATCCCGTTCCGGAATTACCGTTAATATTGGTTCATAGAATCCACCACCCATAAGTTCGCACTGATTGCGAGCTACCATTATCCTTATGGATTCAATAATATCAGGATGTTCCGATTCGAAATATTCCCAGATTGGACCGCTAATGTGTAATGCGAAAGGAATCTTCGGATGTTTAGCCATAGTCTGAATTAAGGGACGATATGAAACTTTTGTTGCATGCTCGAAAACGTGTTCGAAATTGCCCACAGGCTGATGTAAATGAAAGCCGATTGCGAAGTTGATTTTCTCGGTCACACTCACCTCCTTTGAAAAAAATATAGGAATTTTCACTTTATAGGCAAGGGATAGAAATCCAAATGGTTAGATTGATAATCAAACAACTAATAATGCATGACAACAACATGAGATATATGTGGTAAATAGCAATCACTTTAAATGAATCAAATAAATCGATATTTTAACATAAATTTACAATATTACTTGACAATATATTTCTCATACAACATTTTTGAATGGCATAAATGTTTGAATAGCATGGATTTTCAATCAAAAGGTTATTAAAAAAAAGGAATGTAATTATGTTGAATTTTTATTTTGCATCGATCTGTGTGTCTGATATGGCACTTGCAATGGATTTCTATGTAAACCAAATAGGTTTTAAAATCCAGTCTGATGGTGGCTTCCCGGGTATTGTGCAATTGGAGAATTCCTCGATAACCTTGATTATGCTTTTAGTCGATAAACCCACCAATATCGATTACCCTAAGCAGGCACAAACTGTGTTTGCATTTCGAGTCGATGATATTCTGACTACTCATAACGAATTAATGCAGAAAAATGTCGAACTCGTTTACGATAAACCGCTTGTTCTACCTGAGGGGCTTCTACAGGCGTTCCGCGATCCGTTTGGTAATGTTCATGAGATTATTCAGTGGCCCTTGGAAACAGGTAAATTAGAATATCCGTTATTAGGAGACATTCAGATTAACGTTGTGGATATCGAGGAATCCATCGATTTCTATTCTGCAAAGTTGGGATTTAATGTTGAAAAGCGATATTCAGATGATATGGTGCAGCTTGCGCAAAAGAATTTCTTATTTCTTTTAAATAGAGTAGAGAAAACAACAGATATTGATTATCCTAATGAAGCACAAAGCCTTATCGGAATGAAAACAGATAACCTTGCGAGAAGTATTTCGTATTTTAAGACCAGCGGTATACATGTTATATACGATAAGCCACAAGAATTTCCTGAAGGCATTTACACCGCTATAAAGGACCTCTCTGGAAACGTTTTAGAAATATATGAAATTCAACGTTAAGCTTGACTTATAAGGAACTCCAATGAATAAAAATAACGAGTGGTATGAAACTTTCTTCGAAGGTTTGTGGCTCGATGTCCAACGGAACATAGATCACGAACAGAATATAACACACCAGAACCACGGATAACACCGATTAAAAAGATTTCACGGATAACCACCTAATTCACTACGCCTCGCTCCATGAATTTGTCCCTCTTAACAAGGGGGACAGACCTTGTGCGTAGCAAAAGGTCAGTGGGTTGAAATCCCAGTTAATCCACTAATCTGCGTAATCCGCGGTTCAGACATATTTATTTCACATTGCGCAAATTGATTTTATACCTTATTTGCAAGTGTAAGTGGAGAAAAAGAAATAAATGAGATGTGGGATAGGAGGAGAATATGGAATTTCTATTTCCATTAAAACATTATTTTTTCGAAAGCCATTAATAAAATTTTGCTTTGAATTTCAATAACGGAATTTATTTTGAAAATCAATAAAGGCAAACCTTATAAATGTTATTAAATGAATACGAGTAACCCTAAAATACATACAAGACGCGATTTGGCTGAGCTAATGCAGTCTATTATGGCAAAGACATATAGCAAGCTAAAAAAGGATAGGAGGCTTGAAGATAAGCTTAATATGGTGAAAACTTATCTTATAGAAGCTCATGTACCAGAAAGTGCTAATCATGATACCATTTTAAAAACACTCCAAAAATCTTCAAAGCAATTACCATCTAATATTAGTATATCTGTATCTGAAACAAGAGAACAACACTTTTTCAGCGCCACATGCAGAAACCAAAACAAGAAGCATTTCTGTGAGATTTATATTGATACCTCAAATCCAAGATTCTTGCGACTAACGACAGCTGACAAGGGTGACATTGTGGAATGGTTCATTATGAAATGGGCTTCCTCCTCACCATTGCTTGATAATGTGTGGTTACCATGGCAGTCTCTAATGGATATTGCACAAAATCCCAATATTCAGTTTATGGCTATGTCGCTTGATTATGACCAAAGGATTTGGAATGAAGAAATTATTGATAAATACCCTGTAGAATATTTCAAAATGCAGCTTGCTTCAAAAGCTGCCAAAAAGGTATTAGATATTTTAAAAGTTCAAGAAGATCTGAAAGGTGCAATTGACCTTTCAAAAGTTAATGTGAAATATCGGTTAGGCGAAAATGGTGATTTTTCAAATGATCGAATAAAATACTATGGCAAAATAACAACAAGCGGTAATTCCTTTAATGCACATCTTGTACTTACTAACGAGATGGTATTAAAACCGTACATTGAGAAAGTTAGATATTATGAAAAAACATATGCTCTTCGATTGAATGAGAAGGACAATGTCAGATTTACAATTGAGGGTTCCCCCATAGAGATTTCGCTATTCCGCAAAATTGAATCTATGAAAAAATTTATTGAAAAAATATTTTCGGGCTCAAAACCATTTAGATTGATTGGAGTTCCCATAAAATTCAACGATAATTTTTTCAAGATTAGGGCAACTGATTTACATATGGAAACCCGCGTTGATTTTGAGATTATGCCTAAACTAATCCGAATATTCCTCTTTCCTGGGTCATGCGGAAATTCCGTTCTTCGATTTCATACTAATCTTCAAAGACACTGGGACTCCACTGCAAAGATTGAAGAATAAGGTGCAATATGAGCGATGATTTCAACATGCTGATGACTAACACATTTATTGCTTTATGCAAAAAAATAAAAGGTGTCCCTGATTCATTAAGAAATCTAGCTTATGAAATTCAAGGTATTGAATCAGAATTCGCGATTGGCGATAATAAAAAATGCAATCCAGATATGATAGTTTCAAGTTCTCAAACAATGCACACTATGATACTTGAATTCAAAAGCGGTGCGAATGTGCCAGATGAGCAGAAACAAAAGTATTCGGTTATTAACAAAGATATTTTGCTCGACTATGCTCTTATGCCCATTGACCATCTTGATTCCTTTGATATCGTGTATGTCTGCAAAGAAGAACATAGCCAAACTATCAGGCAAGGATTGAATGAAACAGGATTCGCCATATTGCTGAAGATGGTTGATAGAATTGAAGCATCCGCAGAAACAACACTCAAAAGTAATGATACCGACACTGTTTTTAGACCATTGATAATAAATTGGGAGCAAATACCAAGATCGTTTTATCCTTTTGATAAAGATTGTTCAAATAAGCTCGTTGCCACCCATGTTATTCAACAAGTATTTGAGTTTATGAATGCTGAGAAACACGGTTTTATCGTTGACGAGGTTCTTGAGATAGTTTTTCCGTATTGGGGGAAAATCGGAACTCATAAGAAAAAAGAACTCAGGCAAAAAGCAAAGAAAGTAATACAGAAAGCATCTATATACGAATTCAATAGGTTCCTGCAGTATAATAGGCAACAATCCCGGGGATCTGGCCCAAAATTTGATATTATTTCCAATCCATTTATAGATGTGTTGGACAAACCAAAAATTTGGAAAGACATGAATAAAAGACTTGAACTATTTTGTGCAAGACTTGAAGTGGGTATTGAACCTGAATTTGACTTTTAATAATATAGAAAGCTAACATAGCGAACACACAATGAACACCCTATACTGCGGTTACAACCTGAAGATTCTTCGAAAGTATATTCCCGAATGATTCGGTGGATTTGATTTATCTCGATCCGCCTTTCAATTCGAAACGGGCGTATAATGTTGTTTTTTATTTAGGTTCTCCAAATGGCATAACATAAAACGGCAGTTTATCGATACCCAGAGTCTGCTGTAATTCCCTGTCCCGATATGCGCCAACCATAACAGTTCCAAGTCCTATAGCCGCACATTGAAGATGCAAATTTTCTCCAATATGACCAGCCTCCATCGCAACATAGCGATAGCTTCGTTCACCGTAATATTTCTTCGTCGGCTGAAAATCGGTAGCCAGAACGATAGTGGCTGACGCTTCACCGATAAAACGTTGCCCCAAACAGTCTTTCATAACCTTGGAACGTAAGTCTCCGGATTTGTGTAGCACAATAGCATGTGATTTGACAATATACTTATAAACTCCGGGCTCTACACTTTCCACTTTCCCTATAACAATATAAATATCAAATGGATACGTAGCTCCTGCAGATGGCGCTGCACGAAAACCCCTGACCAAATCGGTAATACCTTGACACGCCCAAAGTACCTGCGACAACTCAGTAAGAGTTAGCGTCCGATCGCTGTAACTCCTTATACTGCGGCGTTTAGCTATTGCTGCCTCTACGGAAACGCTCCCTGTAAGTTTCGGTTGTGGCAACTGAATTATTGCAGATTTATCTTCGCCCTTGCATCCACCGAAAAGTATTAATGTCAACATCATAGCTGTCATAGATGAAAATTTCAAAACAAACCTCCGACATTATCTCGCAAGATTATCATATGCTTGCACAATATTTAAAAATACAGTTGATAGTTAAATTGGCAATAATGAACTAATGAAAAAATTAAAATTGTAAGTTCTCAGTGTTACAAATTATCACCATCACTTTGTCGATCTAAAATCAACTTTAGCCTCTTCAAACGG
>JAUXEQ010000257.1 GCA_030620455.1 bacterium
CAGAGACGTTATAGACAAACAGATTCGAATGCTATTAGAGCCTGGATCGAGCGATTTATGATTGCGCAAAACTGTTCAGAATGCGGTGGTTCAAGATTAAGACCGGAATCGAGAGCTGTCAAAGTCGCCGGTATCACAATCCAAGAAATGATTACTTTTTCCATCGAGGAAGCAAAAGATTTTTTCTTAGAACTTCCCAAAAAATTAACCACAACTCAAAATAAGATTGCTAAGCAAATAATAAAAGAAATCAATGACCGATTAAACTTCCTATGCGATGTTGGAGTAGGATATTTAACTTTGGATAGAGTCTCGCATTCATTATCGGGTGGTGAAGCACAGAGAATACATTTAGCAACACAAATCGGCTCAAGACTTGTAGGTGTTCTTTATGTGCTCGATGAACCAACAATAGGTCTTCATTCAAGGGATACTGAAAGACTTATCAATACTTTAAAACAGCTCAAAGAACTTGGCAATACTGTTATTATTGTTGAACATGATAAACTAGTAATTGAAAACGCGGATTTTATTGTGGACCTTGGCCCAGGTGCCGGTACTCAAGGTGGAAAAATTGTTGCAACAGGGGATTTGGAATCTATACGCAAGGAAACCAAAAGCCTTACTGGGCAATATTTAAACGGTAAACTTAAAATCCCGATACCCACTAAACGTCGAAAAGGAAACAGTGTTAATTTAACTTTATTTGGCGCTAAAGGGCACAATCTCAAAAATATCGACGTAAAAATCCCACTTGGCCAATTTGTTTGTATAACCGGTGTATCCGGCTCAGGAAAGAGTACTCTCGTAAACGAAACATTGTATCCTATATTAGCTCGATATTATCACAGAGCTCATCGTAAGCCATTAAATTATAAGAGAATAGAAGGTTTAAATAATCTCGATAAAGTAATAAACATAGATCAATCGCCAATAGGTCGCACACCAAGGTCAAATCCTGCAACATATACCAAGGTTTTCGGTCCTATAAGAGAATTATTCGCATCTTTACCAGAATCGAGAGCAAGAGGTTACAAACCAGGAAGATTTTCATTCAATGTTCGCGGCGGTCGTTGCGAGCCCTGTAAAGGTAACGGCGTTATAAAGCTTGAAATGCACTTCCTGCCTGATATCTATATTATATGTGAAGAATGTAAAGGAAAACGTTACAAACTTGAAACTTTAGAGATAAAATATAAGGGAAGATCCATTGCTGATGTATTGAATATGACAGTTGAGGAAGCACTGAGTTTATTTGAAAATATCCCTCCAATCGCTAAAAAACTTAAAGTTGTCAGAGATGTAGGTCTTGGATATATAAAATTGGGTCAACCTGCAACAACTTTGTCTGGTGGAGAGGCTCAACGAGTTAAACTGTCCAGGGAACTGTCTCATACAGCCACTGGGAACACAATATACATTCTCGACGAGCCAACAGTCGGGCTTCATGCATTCGATGTCAAAGTGCTCCTTGGCGTACTTGACAAACTTGTTGAAAAGCGTAATACAGTTCTTATTATCGAGCATAATCTCGATGTAGTAGCTCATTCTGATTGGATAATCGACTTAGGACCGGATGGTGGAGATGCAGGTGGAGAAATTATCGGTCAAGGAACACCTGAAAAAATTGCTCAAACCGAAAAATCAATTACAGGTAGTTTTTTAAGAAAATTCCTGAAGAAAAAAGCCATTCCGATTTCGAGTTAATAGAGTCGATTAAAAGTTATAAATCTAAGAATTAAATTCTATAAAGATAAAATTATTTTTTCAACCTCTCAAATAACTTTCTCAACTATAATATGTTATCGATGAATTATCCGATTCCCAAACAGTTACAGCAATTAATCTTGCATTTTCAGGGAGCAGACTATCCACACCTTTTGAAATAACTAATGCAAGATTTTCGGCAGTAGGATTCAAACCCTCTAAAAATGGATTTTCATTTAAATACGTGTGATCGAGGGAACCTATAACTTTCATTAAAATCTTCTTAATTACTTTAAAATCCAAGGACATACCTATTCTATCGAGCTTATCTGCACCAACACGAATTTCAACAACCCAGTTGTGTCCGTGAATATTTGCACATTCTCCCTCATATCCACATATATTATGTGCAGCAGAAAACGTCCCTTTTACTGAAAGCTCAAACATTTCGCTAAAACCAAACTTCTTCTTTTAAGAATTTTTCTTAATATATGTTATATTACATAATAAATTATAGAATATATTTTCTCATCTTTTCGGTATATGTTCAACATTATACTTTTTATTCTCTTCCATCCTAATACTTGCTATAATTTCATTAGTAGTTGCAGTAGCTGTTCCAATTTTTCCAACCACAATACCTGCCGCATGAGATGAAAATATCACTGCTTCTCGCAAGGATGCACCGGAACTTATCGCAGCTGCCAATGTTGCAACAACTGTATCACCTGCACCGGTAACGTCAAAAACTTGTCGTGCCATTGTTGGAAAATGCTGTATATATCCATCGTTAGTAAATAAACTCATTCCCTTGGAACCCTGTGTTATCAAAATATTGTCCACCTTTGAAAGAGTTTTTAATTTTTTGCCAGCCTTTATCAGAGATCTCCCATCACGAATTTTTATCGTCACTGCATTCCCAGCTTCCTTTTCGTTCGGAGTAATTAGTGAAGCTCCATAGTAAAGTTTAAAATGGCTCTCCTTAGGATCAACAATAATAAAGATCTTTTTTCTAATGGTTTCTGAAATTATTCTTTTTAAAAGCCAAGAAGTAACTACTCCTTTTCCATAATCAGAAATTACAACGACCGAGACTGAATGGATAATTTCTATAAATTTTTCCAAAACCTTTTTCCTTAGGTTATCTTCTAAATCATGATTACTCTCTCTGTCAACTCTTGTAACCTGTTGATTGTTAGCTATTATTCTTGTTTTACTTGTTGTTGTTCTTTTCATATCTTCTATTAAGCATTCAGTTATTATTCCCAATCCTTCTAGTTTTTCTTTTAGAATTTCTCCGAAAGTATCCTTTCCAATAACACCGACAATA
>JAUXEQ010000165.1 GCA_030620455.1 bacterium
GGATCTATTTCGATCCTGTTGCAAATAAAACCCGTGTTGACCTATGGGAAGATACAGATGGAGACGGTGATGGTGACATACTAATAGACAAAGCAGACCTCGACATAGTTAAATCTGTTTGGCGTGCAGGAGAAAAACTGAAAAACGACCCTGCATCAGGTAGAAAAATATTTTACGTTAGCAACTCAAAAGCATTCTATATGGATTCTGCTCTTTATGCAGGAGCACCCGGTACAGCCGATTCTGCAGAAGTCGTTGATTTAGCGAATTCGACCTGGAAATTTAAAACGTCGTATGTCGACAATGTAAAAAGATATCTTGCTGTGACATCCACAAGTGTAGCAGAATCTCTAATAAATTATATACGAGGTGTGGATTATGAATACACTCGAACGAGATCAATTGGTTCAGATGTCTGGAAATTGGGAGATATTATCAATTCCTCACCAAAATATGTAGGTGCACCAGCTGAAAGATATGATCTCATTTACTCCGACACAAGTTATAGACCTTTTTATATCAAATATAAAAACAGAAAGCCAATAGTTTTTGTAGGTGGTAATGACGGTACTCTTCATGCATTCCACTGCGGAAGATATGTCGAGTTACCAGGCCAACAAGAAAGAGGTTATTTGGTCGAAAGTGGTTATAATCTTGGTGAAGAAATGTGGGCACTAATTCCACACAATTTACTACCTCATCTCAAATGGTTAACCGACCCGGAATATTGCCATGTTCCATATGTCGACCTTACTGTCAAAATTTTCGATGCAAGAGTTTTTGCTAACGATGATGCTCATCCCAACGGCTGGGGAACAATTTTAGTGGGAGGACTTCGTTTTGGAGGTTCTGAATACACTGCTCAATTTGACACAGTTTCCATAAGCGATACATTGACTTTAGGTAAAACATATACTCCATCATATTATGTAATTGATATAACGGATCCTGAAAACCCAGGATTTATGTTTGAATTTACCTCGGACGATCTTGCATATACAACTTCCAGACCAGGAATAATGTTATCGCAAGGAAAATGGTTCCTATTATTGGGTTCTGGTCCAGTGGATATGATTGGACTAAGTGATCAGAAAGGCAAGTTATATGCATTAGACATCTCTAATATTAATTATAAGGTTACTTCAGAACTCGAATATGTTATCGATCCGGTAACAGCGAGTAACCATGGTGTTTTTACACTTCCAGATAATAATTCACATTTCGGTGATTTTACACCGGTTGACGCCAATATTGACGGCACAGTTGAAGTTGTTTACTTTGGCATTTCATATCTTGAATCTGGAAACTGGAAAGGTAAGATATATCGACTTAATACAAACAATAGTGCCAGTCCTGGGGCTTGGTCGCTCTCGAATCTAATCACCATTCCCGCTCCGATTACAACAGCTCCAGTTGCTACAATCGATGCAAATGGTAATCTATGGGTATATGCTGGCACAGGTAGATATTTTTCCGATCAGGATGAACAGGATATTTCATCTCAGTATATATTCGGTATAAAGGATCCACACTGGCAAACCGGTGGGTCAGAAGTTAGTTGGGATAGTCTCTTCGATGTTTCAAACGCTTCTGTCCAAATAACTGACACAGGTACATACGTTTACGGTTTAGGTGAGGATATGTCATATTCAGAGCTTAGGGTTAAAATTAGTGCAAAATCAGGATGGAAACGCACACTTCAAAATTTAAGAGAAAGAATTATATCAAATCCAATTCTTATTGGTGGTGCATTGTTTTTCACAAGTTTTGTCCCTTCAGAAGACATTTGCGCATTTGGTGGAACATCCAGATTATACGGTGTTGATTATTTGACTGGAATTCCGGGAGAGACCGCGATTTTAGGACAAGATTCTGAGGGATGGTTATACCATTCGGTATTATTAGGAGAAGGAGTACCATCAAGTCCTGCGGCACATATCGGAATTACAGACCAAGCCACAATTCTCGTTCAACTTTCCACCGGTACAATCTCACAAACTGCTGCGAGTATTAAATCTCCGAAAAGTGGTTCTCTTTTTTGGCGAGGAAAATAATTTTTTTAATAAGATTTGAAAGATGGGGGAGGATATAAGTGAAAAAGATAATTTTAATAATATTAGCTGCTATTATCGTTGTGGGAACTCCTGTATTCGCGAAAAAAAAGCCTAAAAAAAAGATAGGCATGGAAGCAATGAATCCTTATTTACAGAATACCAATATTATGGATAAATTTGATTATTTGAAAGTAAAAAACAACCCTGATGCAGCTGATACTGTTATAGAATTTACAACATGTTTTACAATTATCAATTCAAGAATCGAAATATCGGAAGACTTATTCGAATTAGATAAAAATGTTGAGGTTATCAAAGTTCCGACACTATTATTCTTTGGGGAAAAAGAGGACCACTACATCGATAAAATTATGAATGGAACTCCCGGCAAAATTGAAGAAATACAACCAAGTTCACTGGCAAGAATATTTCTACAATATCATAAAGGTAAAATTACCGTTGTGAGAATAGAATATAGCAATGAATTTCTTGAATCATAAATCATATTCTGCAATAGATAAAATTGTATATGAATATTTAATATATGCATTATGATTTGGGTATTATAATTTTACGGAGCATCATTTATTTCGATGCATTAAAAAATAATGCTTCAATTAACTCAGGCACATTAGTTTGGGGTGCTATAGTTATAATCTCTATCGCATTTAATATTTGGTTGCTGTTAAAGTATAAATCAAAGCGAAAAGATAGTTTAGATATATCTCCAACCCAAAGAATTGCGCAAGAATTTGAAATTAGCATCGATGGGTTTGTCCTTTTAAATTTAGATGGAAAAATTCAATTATATAATGATTCTTTCACAAAACTTTTCTCAATATACAAAAACTGTAGAAATGATAACTTTGCTATATATTTGCCAAAGAAGTATTCTAATTCGTTTATATCTTCTTTCAGAGTTGCGCTCTTTGGATATCCTACTGAATTGGAAATAGAATATCCGAAGCTCAATAGAATTTTCAGCCTTCACTTAAAGCCTTTCTACTGGAAATCTAATATTACTAACGTTCAGGTTATAATAAGAGATGTTACAGAACAAAAACGAAGTTTTAAAAATTTAGAAATGTCAAATAAGATAATCGCCAAGACGCATCTTGCTTTTATAGTTCTCGATCAATCGCTCAGAATTGTCCGAACAAACCCATTCCTTAGACAGCTTCTTGAAACCGATGATACACATTTATTAAACAGTTATTGGATCGATTACATTGAATCGAGCAATGAATTCAATTATAAGTCTTTCTTTCTAAATATTTTTGAAAAGCGATCACCGTATATTCATATAGATCTCAAAATTAAATCAAAATCAGGGAAAATAAAGCTAATAAGTTGGGGTTTCATGATTCTATACGATTCAAGCGGTGTTCCAGAGCATTTGGTTGGGTTTGGTGAGGATATAACAGAAAAAAAGAAAATGGAAATTGCGCTTTTTGAATCTGAGAAAAAATACAAATTCCTAATAGAACACGCTCTTGACGGTATTTATATCCTAAATAGAATCGGAACAATCATATATACTAATAATAGTCTCCTGCGAATTCTAAAGATGAATGATTTTTTCGAAGTAATCGGCAAGAATTTTAAAGACATAACCGATGAATCCTATCATGGAACGGTTGAGCAAAAGCTTAATGCTCACTTTGACGACCCACTTAGAACATTCAGATATGAATTCTTGGCTAAATGCCGAGATGGTGAAACTAAATGGGTTGAAGTTAGCGATGGCATAATCAAAATGGAAAATGAAGAAGTTATTTTTGGGACAATGAGAGATGTAACCAACGAAAAGAACCTTAGAGAACAAATTAGCAAAATGCAAACACTCGACGCTTTGGGAAGAATGGTTGACGGGATTGCTCACGATTTTAACAACGTTCTAACTGGGATTTTAGGATACTCATCGCATTTATATCATCTCACAGCTGATAATAAGGAACTTCATTCTGTCGTTGGATCGATTCTAAAAGGCAGTGACAGAGCTGTGGATATGATTACAAGACTTCGTTCCTTTTCACGGCATGAGGATTATGAGTTAGTTCCATTGAAAATTAATGATGTAATTTATGAATCAATCGATGTCCTTAGCGGTGGTTTGGAGGAAAGCATAAAGCTCGAATTCGATATATGTGAGGACGAAATCATTATAATGAGTGATTCTATAACTCTCCTAAATGCTATATTAAATATATTGATCAATGCAAAGGATGCATTGCCCAATGGAGGAAAAATTGAAATTACCACATATATTAAAGAAATTGACAGAGAATTCGTCGAAACACATTTAGAAGCTCGAATAAGCACATATTATGCTATAAAAATCTCCGATGAAGGTATCGGTATGAGTGAGGAAACTCAAAGTCGAATTTTCGAGCCTTTCTTCAGCACCAAAGGCGAA
>JAUXEQ010000002.1 GCA_030620455.1 bacterium
TAAAATAAAGAAGATGTGAATTTTCATCCTTTCTCTAACTCTTTTCAAGCAAACTTTTTATCCTATTAACTAATTCCGGGGACATAACATTGCGGATCGATGATAAATCCGCTACAGCTAAAGAAGAAATAATGGATTTAATGGGGTCATTTTCTTTCTCTAAAACTACTCTGGATAATTCTCGAGATAATGCACTCATGCATTTTTTGAAAAGCTCATCACATTGGGCTTTCTTTTCGTGAAAAACCGAAAGTACTCTTGTGTGAACAAAGGTTCGTTCGCATTCAGGACAAACAAAATTCTCAATAATCTCATCTCTGGACAATTTATGCTCACATGGGCACCACTCAGTTAAATAAGCATTTATCTCGTTTGATAAAGCATCGGGGCAAAAAGGTTGCATGGGCTTAATCTTAGAAAACGTCAAAACTATATCTTGTTTTTCCTTTAATTCATCTAAATCCCGCTGAATTTTTATCAATTCTGAGTTGTGCTTTTCATGAAATGCAAGATATTCTGTAGTATAGTTGTCAAGAAGCATTTCATATCGATACAAATATTCTGTAATTCGATGCGGTAGAATAAATAGTGATTCTTTAGCTAAATCCTTTAGAGTTTTTGAGATAAACATCAACTTAATATTTCCAGGAGGAAGAATCTCTTCCTGAAGTAATTTCGCTGTTTTAAGCAACATTTCCTTCGATTTTATTAAATTATTCCATCCGTCAATTAAAAAGCTTAGTTCAGTTAGCATAGAGACCAGCTGTAACTCAGCTGGAGCCTGAGTGTAAAATCTTTCCACAGTTTCAAAAGATTTTATATTTGCAATTTGTTTTAACCAAAATTGGATTCTTTCTGGAAGGTTGTATCCAAAACTGTAGGCAATCTCTTTCAACTCTGCTTCAAGTTTATCTGGTGAACAGGTCATAATATTGTTTATCGGATTGTAAACTATATCATCCATTTGGTTCCTTCTCTCCTATTTGGCAGAGATAAATTTCTTAACCATACCGACTAATAAATAATAAACTAAATTTTTCAAATTTCAAGAGTAATTAAATAATAGAATTAAAAACTTTAACTAATCTTAAAAAAAATTACTTTATGACTACCTTTTATTATTTTTGGAAGTGATAGCATCTATCCTTATTAATAATTTATTAATAATTTCAGAATTTGTCACTTTCTCAACCGGTTGGCCCTTCTCGAATATCAAAGATTGAGTTTTTCCGCATGCAACTCCAATATCAGCGTGAGACGCCTCACCAGGACCATTCACAACACATCCCATAACAGCAATCTCAATAGAATGCTCTAAATCTTTAACCTCCTCCCATATTTCCCTCGAGATTTTAAAAATATCTGCTTCGGCTCTTGCGCATGTGGGACAGCTAATAACTCTAACTCTGTAATCTCTAAGTCCAAGAAATCTTAAAATCTCCCGTCCAACTTTAACCTCCTCCTGTGGTTCTTCCGAAAGTGATACTCGAATAGTATCACCAATCCCTTTACTAAGGATCAATCCAAGTCCAAGAGTCGATGCTATAACTCCCTGCCGTCCGAAACCTGATTCAGTAATACCAATATGAAGTGGATACGGAAACTTCTTGGCATATAATAAATTTGCGTTTAGAGTTAAAATAGGCGAAGAAGACTTTAGAGAGACTATAATGTCCTCAAATCCAATTTCTTTGAATATCTCAATTTCTCTTTCGACAGTAAGAACCATCGCTTCAGGGGTTGGTTGTCCAAACTTTCTTAAAATTTTCTTCGGTAATGATCCTGCATTAACACCGATTCTAATAGGTACAGATCGATCTTTTGCCTCCTTAGCAATTATTTTAACATTTTCTGGAGAACCAATATTACCCGGATTGATTCTGAGCTTTGCCACACCAGCCTCGAGAGATTTTAGTGCAAGTTTATAATCTAAATGGATATCAGCAATTATCGGTAGTGGTGAATTTTTCACAATTTCTCTTAGTGCAAAAGCAGAATCCTCATCTGGAATCGAGACTCGAATTAAGTCACCACCCGATATTCGGACTTTCTCACACTGTTGTAATACGGACTTAATATCAGTAGTTAGAACCTTGCTCATAGATTGAACAGAAATATCGGAACCACCACCAATAACAACATTACCTACTCTAACTTTATTAGTTGTATTCCTATTCCACAATTTATTATATCTCCAAAAAACGTTCAGCCGCATGTTGTGCAGTAGCTCCATCTCCTACAGCAGTGGAAACCTGTCGAAGAAATTTCGCTCTGACATCCCCGGCAGCAAAAAGTCCAGCTACATTTGTCCTCATTTCACAATCCGTCACAATAAATCCTCTTTCATCCAGTTCCAGCATATTTTCTGGGATAAATTGTGTGTTTGGTTTCAATCCTACATATACAAAAATACCATTCACCTCAAGAATTTTCTTTTCTCCAGAAACTCGAGATTTAAGCTCCAGTGCATTAATTATATCTTTTCCAATAACTCTAACTGGAACATGAGACCAAATCGGTTCAATTTTCTCATTAGAAAATGCTCTCTCTTGCAATATTTTAGCCGCTCTAAGCTTGTCACGTCTATGAATTAGATAGACTTTTTTTGCAAACCGAGTTAAAAATAAAGCCTCCTCGAGAGCAGAATCGCCACCACCAATAACAGACACTACTTTATCCTTATAAAGAACGCCGTCACATGTTGCACAAAATGAAATTCCCTTGCCTATAAATTCCTTTTCGTTTTCTGCACCCATCAGTTTGGGGGACGCGCCTGAAGAAATAATAACTGCTTTAGCAGTAATATTCCCTGCGGAAGTTTCCATTTCTATAGTAAATAAATTATTTTCTTTGCTAAGCTTCACAACTTCAGTGTTAAAAATAGAAACTCCAAAATTCTCAGCCTGACTTTTAAAGGATTGCATCAATTCAAAACCTCCAATAGGCTGATCAAATCCTGGATAATTCTCAATGTTCTCAGTGTTAATAATCTGTCCACCTGGGATTGGGTTTTTCTCTATAATAACGGAATTAATTCTTGCTCGAGCTGCATAGATTCCAGCAGTAAGACCTGCCGGACCTGCACCGATTATAACAATATCATAGTTATCTTTCAATGAGTTACTTGAACCTGTTACAATCCCAATTGTTGGCATTCTCACCACCTTAATATTCTATAAAATTGAACCATAATCAAATTTTTCGATTGAAAACATGCTTTTGAATAAGAACAAAGCATTTATTGGATAACATTCTTTCAAACAAAATCCTCTTCATGCACTTAAGATGATTCAATTAATGTTATCGCTATTTTTTATCGGACAAAGCAGCGATGCCGGGAAGGTCCAAATCTTTCATAAATTCTAATGAAGCACCGCCACCAGTAGATACATGAGTCATTTGACCATCAAGTTTAAATTTATGTACCGCAGCTGCCGAATCACCGCCACCAACAATCGCTATACCTCCATTATTTTTCACTTCAGTCATCGCTGAAAGGATAGCTCTTGTGCCCTCAGAAAACTTATCTATTTCAAAAATCCCAAGAGGTCCATTAATAAAAACTGTTTTTGCTTTACTAATCTCATCCATATAAAGCTGAATAGTCGCTTGCCCTATATCTACACCAATCCAGTCTTGTGGCATATGATCGTATCCAACTGTTTTAACTTGTGAATCCTGATTTATTTCCTTCGCAACCATAATATCCACAGGCAAAAGCATTCTTCCCTTGAGTTTCTCCGACATCTCAAATATATCAATAGCAACATTAAAACTATCGGGTTCAAATACCGATTTTCCAATTCCCATCCCCCACGACGCAAAAAAAGTGAAAGTCATTCCACCGCCTATAAGCAATCGGTCGACTCTTTGCAAAAGGTTCTTTAGAACTGTAATTTTGGAAAATACTTTTGAACCACCTACAATAGCCACAAAAGGATCTGGTGGACTATCGAATAAGATGCTGAGATTCTTTATCTCCTTAACAAGTTGATATCCAGCCACAGCAGGATTTAAAAACTTTGGAACACCAACAATTGAAGCATGTTGTCTATGACATGCTGAGAATGCATCGTTGACAAAAACTTCCCCATTTTTTGATAATTCCTCTGCGAATTTGGGATCATTATCCATTTCCTCTTTGTGAAAGCGGACATTCTCAAGAAAAACAATCTGACCTTTTTTCATATTTCTTGTATATTTCAAAGTTTCTGGACCCACACAATCGGGCAGGAAATCCACTTTTTGATTTAATAATTCAGAAAGTCTCTTGGCAACTGGTTTAAGAGAATATTCGGGAATAACTTTACCGTTGGGCCTTCTTAGGTTAGAGATTATAACAATGGAATTATTATTCTTTAGCAATTTCTTAATTGTAGGAAGAGTAAAACTAATACGCATGTCATCGGTTATTTCACCATTTTCCATAGGTACATTGAAGTCGACACGCAAAAGAACTCGTTTGTTTTCAATCTTCAAATCATTAATTGTCATTTTATGCATTTCAATGCCTCCAGGCTCGTGCAACGCTGATTCAGACTAAAATCCCTCACTTTTAAAATATCTCCCTTTAAATTAATTTGGAAAAATATTCAACTCTTTTCTCATATTTAAAATTTCTAAACTTTTTCTAAATCCAAATGATAAGAGTAAACATGAAATTATAATATGAAAAGAAATTACATGAAAATATCTGTCAATTTCTACTTCGCAAATAATTTTTTTCTACATCATTATTTGGAGCATATCTATCATTCTATTTGAAAAACCGTATTCATTATCATACCAAGTTAAAATCTTAATCATATTGCTTTTTTTGCCCATAACCATTGTAGCAAGAGAATCGAAGATGGAAGAATGAGAATTACCAACTATATCAATGGAAACAATAGGATCTTCTATATATTGAATTATTCCCTTCATCGAATTCCGAGAAGCCTTTTTAAAAACATCGTTAATTTCATCAACTGTCACTTCTTTGCTAAGGTTAGCAACTAAATCGATTACAGAACCATCAGGGGTGGGAACACGAATAGCCATTCCATCAAATCTCCCTTTAAGCTCTGGAATAACAAGAGAAATTGCCTTAGCTGCTCCTGTAGTTGTCGGAATAATCGACATTCCAGCAGCTCTTGCTCTTCTGAGGTCTTTATGAGGAAGATCCAGTATCTTTTGATCGTTTGTGTATGCATGTATAGTTGTCATGAAAGCTTTCTCAATACCAAAATTATCCCACAATATTTTTGTTACCGGAGCAAGTCCGTTTGTAGTGCAAGAACCGATAGAAATAATAGTGTGCTTTTCGGGATCATAATCCTTTTCGTTAACACCGATAACAAATGTCCCGTCGGGATCGATCGCGGGTGCAGATACTAGAACTTTTTTCGCACCAGCATCAAGATGCAATGCTGCTTTCATACGTTGTCTAAAAAGTCCCGTAGATTCCACAACGATATCTACATCAAATTTTTTCCACGGAAGAAGAGCAGGATTTCTCTCTGCAAAAACTGGAATCTCCCTACTATCAACAATAATTGAGTTGTCAGAATATTCAATCTCATGATTCCAAATCCCGTGCACAGAATCATACTTTAATAAATATGCCAAAGTTTTGGGAGTAGTAATATCGTTAATAGTTACGAACTCAAGTTGAGGATTATCCCAGCCTATTCTGAAAACCATTCTTCCAATTCTTCCAAAACCATTAATAGCAATTCTTGTTGCCACTTTATCCTCCATTTATTTTGAAAATTCTTAATTAGAAAAAGCAACTTTTAAAAAAACACAATAATAGTTTATGGCTAATAAAAAAATACAAGCTAAAATTTGGGTCAATTTCGAATAATTAAATAAAGTAAGACATTTCAATTTTGCACGTCAAGAACAAAAATATAACACTCGTTATAAAACATCCTAAATATTTCATTTTCATTGACATCGCAGTTTTAAACTATTTTTTGTTTTAGGTTTTATTCTTTTAAATAAAAATATTTGACAAAACAACTGTTTGAATTATAATTCGTTCTGTAAATAAGGTAAAGGAGGAAAATTTGGCTGTAAGTATCAGATTCAGAAGAGAAGGCAGGAAACACAGAGCGTTCTTTAGAATGGTAGCTGCTGATTCACGTTCACCCCGAGATGGAAAATTTTTAGAAATCTTAGGATACTATGATCCATTACCTACACCTGAAGTTGTCAGCTGTAAGAAGGATAGATTAATCTACTGGTTATCAAAAGGAGCCAAACCTACGCAAAGTGTTAAATCTATACTATCTAGAAAGGGAATTTGGAAAGAAATAGTAGATGATATTAATACATCGAAGAAAAAAGAATCAGCTGTTGTTTCGGCGACTCAATCGGAGTCGGAATCACTTTAGTGAATAAGGAGGTTGATCATGACAGATCTCAAGGAATTCGTGGAAACTATCGCCAAAGCACTTGTAGATAATCCATCACTTGTGGAGGTTCGAGAGATCTCAGGCGAGAGAACCACTGTATTTGAGCTTAGAGTGGGAGAAGGTGATCTTGGAAAGGTCATTGGTAAGGGTGGTCAAACTGCTCGAGCCATTCGAACATTACTAAACGCCATAGCTGCAAAACAGGGTAAACGTTCTGTACTTGAAATTATTGAACCTAATCCTTAATTCTCCCTTAATATCGAAACAAAGGGCGGTTTCATCCGCCCTTTTACATTTTTTTCAAATCAAGAATTCATAATCAATTAAACATCCCATCCGTTTGCTCGACAATTCCTAAGAAAGTCTGATGTCGATTTGCAATTAACTAAAACATTTGCAATATCTTTACCACCACAGGATAAAACCCATTGTGCACGACTTTTTCTTTTATAGTTAATATCCAGCCTAAGATTGGGAATGTTTCTAAGTCCGCTTTTTATTAATTCAAATCTCTTGGTCAATTCATCATGTGGCATCATCGAACAATTTTCCAATAACGTGTTTCTCTTGGGAACAAAAGCATTAACAGAAATTGTAAATTTCTTTTTAGAAAGTGATTTTGCTACAAAAGAAATTTCTTCAATAGTTTCTTGGACATCTTTGATACTTTCACTTGGCAATCCTATTATATAGTAAAGTTTAATAGTTGATGCAGGAAGCTGTGAAGAAACTGCTATTATATCTTCTGGAGTAATAATTTTCCCTAATTCGGCTTTTAGTCTTTGCGCACCAGTTTCCGGTGCAAAAGTTATCGTTCTGTGTTTTGAAAGCTTCAATACATTTAAACACTGTGAATTCAATCTATCAATTCGAATGGATGAAGTGTAAATTTCCGAATCTCTAAGATATTCAAACAATTTCGTCAGTTGTGGATAATCCGCGATAGCAGAGCCGATCAATCCTATGCGTTTTGGAAATATCTCCCATCGATGGAGTTGCTTTAAAACCGAATCTGCAGAATAATTATAGAAAGGATTAAACGTCACGGGAGTCGCACAAAATGGGCAATTTGATGCACAACCACGTTGGATCTGTACTAAAACTATATTTGGGAACGATGCAAAACTTGACAATATTGTTGTGACAGATGGGATATTTACATTAGATAATGCTTTTTCAGGAGGTTTATCCTGTAATTCGGGAACCCAGAGTCCGGGAATGAGAGAAAGCTCCTTAAGAATTATTGATTTATCAGTAAAGCCGGGTGGATTATTACTGAGAACTTCAATGATATTTTCAATACAATCTCCTCCCTCACCGATAAAAATTGCATCCGCAATCAACGATATCGGATATGGATTAATAGATGGTGCCGCACCACCTGCAATAACAATCCGATCTCTATGACGATGTTTTCTATTAGGTGCAATCCCATAGTATTTAAACATTTTAAGTATATTGAAATAGTCCAATTCATACGATAACGAAACCATAATTAATTGGAATGAACTTAGCGGTTTTTTCTCTTCAAGCGAGCCGCTCTTAAGGTTTGCGAAAAAACGTTGTGGATAAAACATTTGGAAATTGTGCATTTTCTCGAAAAGTGTTTGAAATCCGAGATTAGACATCGCAGCAGAATAATCAGATGGGAAAACCGCTGCACACCTAATCTTCCATCCTGTGCTTTTAGAAGGTAAAAGTGAAATTTCGGATTGAAGGAGTTCTTTAGAAGTTCTGGGTTTCATAGCTCAATCCCTATTATACCATACAATAAGAATCCCCGCCATGAAAAATATTATATCTCCAGAAAAGGCACCTAACCATGGAGAAAGTCTCCCATTATAGCCCATTGCTTGCCCTGCTCTTAATGCCGCTAAATAAATAAACGCGATAAAAAAACTCTGTCCAAAACCAACAAGATAATTTGCACGTCTCAGTTTTAGTGAAAGTGATAAACCCCATAGCAAAATTATAAAATTCACGAGCGGATATGAAATTTTCATCCATAAGTCGGTCTTCTCCCTAACAGGCTTCATACCTGATTTCTCTATCTTTGATATTAATTTCCTAAGTTGAATGAATCCTAATTCGTCAGGTCTAGGTATTTTTCGTGCGAAATCCTGGGGTGTGTCTTTAATATTGAGCGCATAGCTGTCTAACTGCTGAATTTTCTCACCTAACTCATAGAAATTCCTAATTATACAATTTTCAACAATCCATCTTTCAGCAGACCACTTCATCTTTTTTCCATCTAAACGCATCTTAAGATTATCATCTTCAAACCTCAGCATAATCACATCAAAACCGATTCCTTTATGGAAATCAAAACTTCGAAAATAAAAGACTGATCCATTATCCGAAATGTAGTATAAATCATTAATTATTCTTCGACTACCTCTTCTACGATATATCTTCTCTCGCTTAATATTATCTCTCTTACTGTTTGATATGGGTAAAACGAGCTCACCGATTAGGAATGCTGCAACACTAATTATAAATCCAAGAACGTAAATTGTTCTACCAATCCTTATAGACGGAATGCCCGAGGATTTCAGAGCGACAATTTCAAGGCTTTTTGACATACTCGACGCTAAAAAACTTGCACCAAGCAGTGTAGCAACAGGAAAAACCAAAACAATAATGTAGGGCAAATAATAAATGTAGAACCACATAACATCGGATGCATTAGCTTTTCTGTCAACATACCTGTCAAGGTTTTCTACAATATCTACAATAAGAAATACCAATACAAATGCAGCCAGAGCAACAATAAAATACGTGAAAAATCTTCTAATTAAGTACCGATCCAATACTTTCATGAATATACTTCAATCCTTAATTATTATTAATATGAAACGAAACATAACCTAAAAGTACCATCCAAACCAAAAAAGGGGGTATTTCCCCCTTTAATTCCAAAACTTTCTTAGAAAAAAACGATATTAATTCTTTCACTTCTCAAATCGATAATTTATAAAACACAATCAGAAAAGAAACAATTTGAAATTATTCTTTTTCAGCCTGAGAATTTTCTTCACGAGTTCTTTCTTTTAGCTCATCTTTTTCTTCAACTTCTTCTTCAGCTTCTTTTCCAACCTTTTCCTCATATTTTTCCGGTTCTAAATTTTCTGTATCTCTTGCATTATCAGAAGGTTTAACAGATTCCTTAGTTTCAGTATATTCATCAGATTTAGTAACAGCACTTTCTTTTACTGTTAATGCTTCCTTTCTATCTTCAATAACGGCTTTTTCAACCTTTTTGATCTCTTCATCTATCTTAACTTCAACCTTCTCTTCAACTTTCTCCTTTCCTTCCTCCTCAACAGTCTCCTTAATCTCTTCAACAACTTTCTGTTCAGTAACTTCCTCGACTTCCACTTTAATTTCTTCTTGAATAGCTTCCTCGAGTTCTTCCTTTACAACCGTCTCGGTTTCTTCATCACGAATTTCTTGCTCAATTTCTTCCGTAACCTCGAGTTCCTGTATTGTAAGTTCTTTTTCCATAACGATCTCTTCCTCAATGGATTCTTTCGTAACTTTCTTAGTCGGCTTTTTACGTTTAGTAACTTCTATAACCTCGTGTTCAATTTTACCTTTAGCACGTTTTTTACGTTTCTTCCCCTCGATCTCTTCAACTAAAAGCTGTAACAAAACAATTTTGGCTCCATCCCCTTTGCGCCAACCAATGTTGTAAACTGCTGTGTAACCACCTGGGGATCTGTTTGAGAAATTATCCTGTCCAAGCTTAATAACTTTATGCGCAACATCACGATTCTTGATATAAGAAATTATTCTTCTCTTATCCGCCAGTGTTCCTGAAATAGAATATGTGATCAACCTATCTGCAACTTTACGAGCTGCTTTTGCTTTTGCTACAGTGGTTTGCACAGAATATCTTTCAAAAAGTGATGTAACAATGTTTCTAAGCATCGCTTTTCTGTGATCCGCTGGGCGTGAAAGTTTGTCAATTCTTTTCCTGTGTCGCATTTTAATACTCCGCTATTTTGTTTGCGTTATCGATTCCTTTTCTTCAGTCAGACTTCTAAGGTCCTCAAGTTCTTCATCAGTTAAATATTTATTAGGATCCATTCCGAATAGCAATCCCAGCCTACCGAGGACAGATTGTAGCTCCTGCAAAGACTTCCGACCGAAATTCCTAAATTTGAGCATTTCCTGCTCAGTTCTAAGAACAAGATCAGCTAAAAACCTGATATTAGCATTCCTCAAGCAATTACTAGCTCTTACAGAAAGCTCTAATTCCTCTACATGCAATTTTAGCAAGGCTCTAATTTTTCTAGTTTCTTCATCAATCGATTCCTCTTCAATCTTCTCATACTTAACTTCAGGATGCAAAAACAATGTAATATAATCGATAAGAAGGTTTGCTGACATTGCTAACGTTTCTCTGGGAGTAATACTACCATCGGTTTCTATTTCAATAATCAATTTATCGTAGTCGGTTTTCTGACCTACACGTGAGGGCTGAACTGAAAAATTCACTTTTTTAATTGGAGTATATATTGCATCTATGCTAATAGTACCTATGGGTGCTTCAGAGTCCTTATGTTCTTCAGCAACTGAGAAACCTTTACCAACACCGAGATTCATATCAATAACAATCCTACGTTTTTGTGTTATATTGCAAATAAGATGGTCCTTATTCAAAATTTCAACTTCGGCGGGTGCTTCAATATCCGATGCCAATACCTGTCCTTGTTTTTCAACATCCAGTCGAACAGGTTTTGGAAAATCACCTTTCACTTTAAATCTCACGCCTTTAAGATTTAGAATTATCTCCGGAACATCTTCATAAATGCCATCCAAGGTAGAGAATTCATGAAGAATACCTTCGATCTTAATAGACTCGATGGCAACTCCCTGCATGGACGATAAAATAACTCTTCTCAGAGAGCTTCCTAATGTAATGCCATATCCTTTTTCCATAGGTTCAACAATAAACCTACCAAATGTAGGACTATCCTTTGTTTGAGGGTCCTCAACAAGCTCTTCGGGCATTTGCATTGCTTTCCATTTCATAAATATATGCTCCTCGCGTTCTTATAAATTCCCTCTCACACAATGAATTCCACAAATGGGATTATCGAGAGTAGAACTCTACAATAAGACTTTCATTGAATGTAACCGGTATTTCCTCTCGAACCGGTATAGATAATAACCGACCCTCGAGGTGAGCTTTGTCCAATTGAAGCCAGGGAAGGTCTTGAATTCTACCTCGTTTTTTTAGCATTTCATGAATTACGTCAAGTTGACTGCTTTTCTCTCTAACAGAAACAACATCACCTGGTTTAATTAAATAACTTGGAATATCAACCTTTCTTTGGTTAACCATAAAATGCCCATGTCTGACAAGTTGCCTCGAAGCTCTTCTCGATGGTGAAAATCCAAGTCTATATACAATGTTATCTAATCTTCGCTCAAGAAGTTGAAGCAAATTTTCACCGGTTTTGCCGGGTGTTCTTAATGCCTTTTTATAATATAAGCGGAACTTTTTTTCTAAAACACCATAATATGTTCTGATCTTTTGTTTTTCCCGGAGTCTGATACCATAATCCTTTACTTTACGCCTTGCAGGTTGCCCAAACTTACCTCTTTGACCAGGAAGATTTGGTCTTTTATTAAATGCACACTTGTCAGAAAAACAACGATCACCTTTAAGGAACAGTTTTAATCCTTCTCTTCTACATAACCTACATACTGGTCCAATATACCTTCCCATAGCTTAATACTCCTCAATTTCGAATGATAGACTCCAGTTTTAATTATAATTAACAAAATTTAAATTAATAATAATTGAAATCTTATATATCTAATTATTCTTTTTAATAAACAATAAGTTTTATCTCAGAATTCTATACACGACGTTTTTTACGAGGTTTGCATCCTGCAAATGGAGTAGGTGTAATATCTCTAATTCTCGAAAGATGAATACCACCTGTACCAAGCGATCTAACTGCCGCTTCACGTCCAGGACCGGGACCCTTAATCCAAACCTCAACTCGTCTCATACCAGCATCATAGGCTTCCTGAGCAGCGGCTCTCGAAGCCAGTTGTGCTGCATAAGGTGTGGATTTCTTTGTTCCTTTAAATCCTATTTTTCCACCTGAAGACCAAGCAATAACATTACCCTTTTCATCGCTAATAGTAATGATTGTATTATTGAAAGTAGAATGAATATGCACTATACCATATTCCGATGTAACTTTTTTGACTTTTCTTGCAATCCTTCGTTTCGCCAATTAACTGTCCCCCTTACTTTTTCCTTCCGCCAATTCTAGGTCGCGCGCCTTTACGAGTTCTGGCGTTATCTCTGGTTCTCTGACCTCTGACAGGCATACCAGATTTATGTCTAATACCTCTCCAGCACTTAATCTCAATAAGACGTTTAATACTACCGGATACTTCTGCTCTTAGAGCACCCTCAACTTTGTAGTTCTCATCTATATACAGTCTAATACGAGCAACCTGTTCATCTTCAAGGTCATGAACGCGGATCGACGGGTCAATCCTCGTGCCGATGAGAGTAGACCGTGAACGATTCCAGCCGATTCCATAGATGTAAGTCAATGCAACATCAATCCTCTTATTTCTTGGTAAATCAACTCCTGCAATACGCGCCATTATTCTCCCCTCAAAAAACTAACCCTGACGTTGTTTATGCTTAGGATTCGTACAAATAACCATGACGACCCCATGGCGTTTAATAATTCGACATTTATTGCACATTTTCTTTACTGAAGTTCTGACTTTCATTGTATCCTCCAAAACATAATTATAGTCATACATCTATAGTATTGTATTAAAAAAGTTTGATAAACAACGCTTATCAAACAGTTCAAAAGTAAGAACTGTAACCTCTAAAATAAATACTAGACGACTATTTATAACGATATATAATTCTTCCCTTTGTTAAATCGTAAGGTGTCAATTCTATGGTTACTCTATCACCAGGCAGAATCCGAATATAATTCTTTCGCATTCTACCCGAAATATAAGCCATAACCATATGCCCATTGTCAAGCTTAACCATAAAAGAAGTATTGGGCAATGCCTTTTCTACAACTCCTTCTACTTTTATTGTATCTTTTTTCTTTGACATAATTTCAAAAGCAAGAATATAGTTAAATTAAAACCAATATCAAGAATAAAATGACATTATTTCAAAAAAAACGAGAAATAAATATTTAAACTCGATAAAATCATACTTCGGGAGGAATATATGCTTCAGAACCATCATCCAATACAGTTAACAAAACAGTCTTATCGTGCTCGATGAGAATTGAATGTTCAAAATGTGCGGATAGAGAATTATCAACGGACTTAACAGTCCAGCCGTCATCCTTAGAAATACTCACTTTCCATCCACCCATACAAACCATAGGTTCGATAGCAATAATCATGCCTTCCCGCAACGGAGCATCGTAATTTTTGTCAACAAAATTAGGCACTTGAGGGTCCTCATGAAGTTTTATTCCTACTCCATGACCCACTAAATCTCTAACGACATTATACTTAAAAGATTCCACATGTGTTTGAACTGCTCTGGAAATATCCGAAACTTTTCCGCCATTTTTTGCGGCTTTTATTCCCAAATGTAAAGAATCATATGTAACTTTTGCAAGTTTCCGGGTTTCTATGTCTGCTCCTTCGATTACATACGTAGTAGCACCATCACCAATATATCCTTTAAAATTCACACCAACATCAACGCTAACTAAATCGCCACACTTGATTCTTCGGTTTCCAGGAATTCCATGAACAATCTCTTGGTTAATCGATATGCAAATATAACCGGGGTAAGCTGGCATTCCTTTGCTTGGTCTATAACCATAAAATGCGGAAGTAGCACCGAACTTCTTGAAAACTTCAATAGCCTTGGCTTCCAAGTCCGAAGTCCTAACTTCTGGTTTAGCAATAAATGACATTTCACGAATCGCTTCAGCGACGATTCTCCCAGCCTGCCTTATGTATTCTATCTGTTTCTGTGTTTTTATTAGAATCATATGTCTCCCTATCAATAATATTTATATCGAATAATGAATTAAGAATTTTTTCCCAACACTTTTTAATTGTGCCAGTCGAATCTATTCGAATGTATGGAATAGATTTAGCTATATATAAGTCCAAAATTGGTTTTGATTGTTCTTTATAAACCTTCAGTCTTCTTTTAATAACATTTGGATTATCATCATCTCTTTGAATTAATGGAGTATCATCGAAATCGCACCTCATATTTTTCTTAGGTGGTGCAGTCATCATATTATAAGCTCTTCCGCAATAAGGACAAACCCACCTGCTACTCAGACGATCAGTAATAATTTTATCATTAGAGAAAATATCGAGAACCAGATCAATTACAAGATCGCGTTGTTTAAGAATTTCCAGTAATTTTTCCGCCTGATTAATCGTTCTTGGGAAACCGTCAAAAATAACACCTCCTTCACCCTCCTCAGAGTCGATAATATTGGAAACGATTTCAATAATCAAATTATCCGGGACGAGTTCGCCTGTTTTAATATAATTTTCAATTTTCCTACCAAGTTTAGTATCGCATTTTGCTTCATCTCTTAAAATATCACCAAGAGATAGAACAGGAATTTTAAATAATGCAGTCAACATTGGGGAATATGTACCTTTACCAACTCCGGGTGGTCCTAATAATACTAAATACATTAAATTGCCCCGATTTTGCATTTCTAATTAACGGAATTCTCAGTTTTCAATTATCGATTATACATGAGAATTTCCAACGTGCTTATCGAATAAACTCAGATATGATCATTAAACGCAATCTAAAAGAAATAAATTCATTCCATTAAATTAGAAGTAATTTATCACGATCGTATTACTGATTGAATTAACGTCTCCCTCTAATTTTCCCTGATTTCATAAAGCCATCATAATGTCTCATAAGAAGATGAGTCTCAATTTGCTGAAGTGTATCTATCACAACACCTACAATAATTAACAAACTAGTACCCCCAAACCAGAATGAAAATCCGGTTTTACTTACAATCATCATAGGTAAAATTGCTATAAGAGCTAAGCCCATCGAACCGGGTAAAGTTACTCTCGTTAAAACCTTATCGATATAACTGCTTGTTTGCGGTCCCGGTCGTTTCCCCGGGATAAATCCACCGTATTTTTTTAGATTATCCGCCACATCAACAGGATTAAAAATTACCGCTGTATAGAAATAAGCAAAAAATACGATTAATGTGCCATAGGTAATAATATAAACTGGACTTGAGATAGTAAAAGCACTCCCTAAAATAGTAGTAATAGCACCTTCAGGGAGAACTTTTGCCAATGTTTGTGGTAAAAACATCACTGATTGAGCGAAAATAATTGGTATAACACCGGCTGCATTCATTTTGATAGGCAAATGTGCAGTTTGACCACCGTAAACCTTTCTGCCAACAACTCTCCGTGCATATTGAACAGGTATCTTCCGTGATGCTTGAGTTAGCAATATTGCAACGCTCACAAAAAACACAATCACTGCCAAAATAATTATCTCTGCAAAAATACTCCTTCCCCCACCTGCACCGTAAGCTAATATATTCCTTATTTCTATAATAATCGAACTGGGAAGCCTTGCTACAATACCCACCAGAATAAGAATCGACATACCGTTGCCGATACCCTTTTCAGTGATTAATTCACCAAGCCACATAATTATTGCTGCTCCGGTTACTAATCCAATAACACCAAGAATAATGAAAGAGAAATGTGGTAGCATAATTGCAGCAGAAAAATTCTTTGTCAGATAGATAAGTATACCCCATCCTTGTGCTGTGGCAATAATTAATGCACCGTATCTGGTATACTGATTAATCTTACGTCTACCCTCTTCGCCCATTTTTTGAAGCTGTTGGAAATATGGAATGACCGCGCCTAAAAGTTGCAAAATAATAGAAGCGGTAATATACGGCATAATACCTGTCGCAAAAATAGCTGCTCTTCTCAGAGCACCACCCACAAAAAGGTCGTATAAACTTAAAAGTCCACCGCCTCCAACTCCCTGTAATCCCTTAAGAGTTTGCAAGCTAATACCGGGTAATGGAATGTGACCACCGAGACGGTAAAGAATAACGAAAGCCATCGTAAATAAAATTTTTCTTTTTAAATCAGGTATCTTCCAAATATTACCGAGAGTCTCGAACAAGCGTCTCATTCTATCTCCTCAAAATTTCCGCCTGCAGCTTTAATTTTTTCTATAGCACTCACAGATGCCTTGTGAATTTTGACCGTAAGTGGAATTCTAATCTCACCATCGCTCAGAAGTTTAATACGACCATGTTTCCTAATAATTCTCTTTTCCAGAAGAAGTTCTGGTGTAATCTCGTCACCCTCATTAAACCTTGCTAAGTCTCGAATATTAAGAATATTGTATATTTTCCTGAATGGATAATTAGAAAACCCTTTTTTGGGAAGCCTTCTTGAAAGAGGCATTTGTCCACCTTCGAACCATGGATATTTTTTAGATCCACTTCTAGAAAGGGATCCCTTATGCCCTCTACCGGAGGTTTTTCCTCGACCCGAACTTTCCCCTCTGCCAACTCGCTTCTTTCTCTTCGTCGAGCCATATGGGGGTTTCAAATCACCTATACGAAGCATTTTATCCTCCAAAACAAATTTCTAATTAAATAATGATTCTATTATTAAATCGCCATCTTTAACATGCTATATAATCGATTCTATTTCTCCTCAAAAATTTCGAAATGAACTAAGTGTTTTACTTTTCTAATCATTCCCAAAATTTGTGGAGTGGCATTATGAATAACTGTTCTTCTAATCTTACCCAATCCAAGGGAATGAATAGTATCCTTCTGATCTTTTCTATAACCAATTGCGCTTTTATGTTGAGTAATTTTTACCTTTTTCAATTTTATGTCCTCCTTATCGAGATCTTAGTCGTTCGACAGGGATTCCTCGTCTATTAGCAACCATATTAAGGTCTTCGAGCAGATCTAGAGCTTTTATAGTAGCATAAGCCACATTAACTGCAGTTCTAGATCCTAAAACTTTGGTAATAGCGTCCTGAATACCAAGAGCCTCAAGAATAGCTCGCACACCACCGCCGGCAATAACACCAGTTCCGGGAGCAGCTGGCTTAATCATTATCTTTGTTGCTTCATAACGAGTCTCAACAGGATGTGGAATTGTTCTTCCGCCATCCGACACAGGATAGGATTTCATGTTTGTTCTCGCAATCTCATTACCCTTGCGAATGGCATCCGCAACTTCACGAGCTTTTCCCAGTCCTACTCCTACTCTTCCCTCTTTATCACCAACTGCAATAAGAGCAGTAAACCCCATGTTCTTCCCGCCCTTAACCACCTTTGCTACTCTGTTAATGAAAATAATTCTTTCTTCGAAACCTTCATTAACATCATCTCTTCTTCTTCTATCCCTAGCCAATTATCACCTCTCTATATAATCAGAATTTAAGACCTGCTTCACGAGCCCCATCCGCCAATGCTTTCACTCTACCGATAAATTTAAACCCATGCCTATCAAAAATAACTTTCTTAATATTGGTTTTTTTAGCACGTTCTGCGATAAGTTTGCCAACAATTTTTGCTTGTTCGGTTTTATTCTTATTTGAAATCTCATCTTTAATCTCCGGGGACAAAGTGGATGCTGAAGTAATAGTTTTACCTGTGGTATCATTAGCTAACAAGGCATAAATATGGCGAGAAGTGCGTGTAACGCATAACCTAGGTCTATCTTCAGTGCCGGTTAGCTTAGAACGCGTCCTAAAAGCTCTTTTTTTACGACGTATTCTTCTTTTTTTTATTTGAGTTTTGCGCATTAATAATCCTCCACATATACCCCAAATCGGTTATATTCCTGCTTTTCCTACTTTAATATGGACACGTTCATCCGAGTATCTAATGCCTTTGCTTTTATAAACATCAGGTGGTTTAATAGACCTAATCTTTGCTGCAACCTGTCCTACCTGTTGTTTGTCTACTCCACTTACTTTGAGCTTTGCGGTAAGATATTGATTAGGTGTTCCGGGAGCAAAAACTTTGGTAGATATTGGTTCTACTTTAACATTAACACCCTCAGGTGGAACAAAATATATCTGATGAGAATAGCCAACGGATATTACGACAGCTTTTCCTCTCTGTTCTGCTTTATATCCTATGCCTATTATATCCAACGAAATTTCGAATTCTTCTAATACGCCTTTAACAATATTTGCCAGAAGACTTCTATAAAGACCATATAACGCATCAACTCGACGGGCTGAATTCTTTTTGTCAAGAATAATTTCACCACCCGATAATTTCACTGAAATTACTGGATCAACCCACTGTGATAGCTTTCCTTTTGGTCCTGTAATATGGACATAGTTGTTGGAATCAATTTTAACTTTAACACCTTTAGGAATACTAATAGGTTTTTTCCCAACCCGTGACATATTTTAACCTTCCTTAATTTCTAAATTATATTTTACATCGATTAAAAATAAAATTTCCTTTTCTCATTAGAAAAAAAAATAAGCACTTATTATTTCAAGCTTTAATCACCATATATAACAGAGAACTTCTCCACCTACGTGTAATAATCGAGCTTGTCTATCAGTTAGAACACCCCTAGGTGTCGACAGAATTGCAGTACCCAAACCACCTCTAACAACAGGCACTGAGGAAAGCTTGGAGTAAATTCTCCTTCCAGGTTTAGAAATCCTTTTCATACCCCTGATAGCTGGTTTTCCATCTTGAAACTTCATATATAGTTTAATTATCCTCTTGTCTCCCGGTAAAGCGATTATTTTATACCCTCTTATATAACCTTCCTCGGTAAGAATACGTGCAACCTGGTGTTTTATCCTGCTCGAGGGCATAGAAACAGTATTCAATCCTCTCACAAACGCATTTCGGATTCTGGCTAACATATCACCTATGGGATCAATAATAACACCCATATTTCCTCCTATATCAATGGGGGAATATCATTTTGAATAATTCCCCTGTGAAATTTACAACTCATCGAATAGTTTCAATTAAATTTTATCTCTTTTATAAACTAACTAAATTATTCTCTTCACTTATTTACTCATTATTATAAGAAATAATTCAAGATTACACTAAAAATGAAATTTTACCAGCTAGATTTCCTAACTCCGATAATTTCACCCATATTTGCGAGATCTCTTAAACATATTCTGCATAGGCCAAAATCTCTATAATAACCTCTCGGTCTTCCACATCGCTCACATCGATTATGTTTTCTCGTCTTAAATTTGGGTTCTTTCTTCTGCTTTTCAATTTGAGCTTTTCTAGCCATAATCTCCTTTTTTAAATTTTTTTAACAATTCCAAATGCTAAATAAAGAAAAAAATTCTATCTAACTTCACTTAATCCATCCTTTTAAACGGAAAGTCAAGAGCTCTGAGTAATTCGATACCTTCCTCATCAGATTCTGCAGTTGTAACAAATGTAATATTCATTCCTCTAATTGCGTCAACTTTATCATATTCAATTTCCGGAAATACAACCTGCTCGTCGACGCCCATGTTATAGTTTCCACGACCATCAAACCCATCTGTGCTTAAACCTCTAAAATCCCTAATTCTTGGCATTGTATAATTAACTAGCCTATCAAAGAAGTCCCACATTCTGTTTCCTCTAAGTGTAACCATAATCCCAATAGGCATACCTTCACGGACTTTGAAATTGGAGATAGACTTTTTTGCTTTGCAAATTTTAGGTTTTTGAGCTGTTATTATCCTTAAATCCCTAATTGCAGAATCGAGAACTTTAGGATTCCTTGAAGCTTCACCTACACCAATATTCACAACGATCTTCTCAAGAGAAGGAACCTGATTTATATTAATATAGCCGATCTTTTCTTTCAACTTTGAGACTATTTCCTCACTATACTTTTTTTTATATCGAGGTATATATTTTTCTTTCTTATCAACCATTTTGCCTCCAATGATTCAACCTCAAGATATTTAAACCAGAATCTAAATATTACAAACAGTAAACGAATTAATAACTGCATCTATAATATTTACAACAATCCGTGCTTCATATATACTTAAAAATAGATACTGAACTACTTATCCACGATTTCATTACACTTCCTGCATACTCTGACTTTTGTTCCGTCTTCCAAAAAGTGATGTCCAATTCGAGCAGGATAACCACAGCTTGGACAAATCAACATCAGATTTGAAATATGAATCGGTGCTTCCCTAGTCTGGATACCACCCTGTGGATTTGTCTGAGTAGCACGAGTGTGTTTTTTCATAAATTTTATACTCTCAACAATAACCTTTTGTACTCGAGGATACACTTTTAGAACTTTCCCTCGTTTACCTCGATCGTTTCCGGCTATTACTTCTACGATATCACCTTTCTTTATTTTTAAATGTATAGGTTTAAGTTTTTCTTTTCTTTTAGCCATAACACATCTCCCAAATCACCTAATTTAGTTCAAGTAATCTTGAATATTTCCTTTAAAATTATCAAATATATATATTAATTATTTATGTTTAAAAACCAATTTCTATTATTATTCAAGCTATAAAACCTCAGGTGCCAACGAAATAATCTTTGTATATTCGTGTTCTCTCAATTCTCTTGCTACAGGACCAAAAACTCGAGTACCCCTTGGTTCCCCATCCTCATTTACGATAACAGCAGCATTGTCGTCAAACTTAATATGACTTCCGTTTCTTCGATGAATGGGCTTTCTTGTTCTCACAATAACTGCCTGAACAACATCTCCTTTTTTTATCTGAGAATTAGGTATTGCTTCTCTCACAGATACAACAATAGTTTGACCGATAGTAGCATAATTCTTTTTCGAACCGTGAGTCAAACCAATACATCTAATTTTTTTTGCACCCGAGTTGTCAGCAACAATTAATTTTGTATTTCTAAAAATCATTATTCACCTCCTGAGACATCTCACCCAGTCATATAGGCGGAAACTAATAGTCGTAGTGAATTCATTGGAGAATTACTCAGAACCGACGGCACGTTTTAAAATCTCTACAAGCTCCCACGATTTTGTTTTAGAAAAGAGTCTTGATTCAATTACTTTAACAATATCCCCAACCTTAGCTTTATTCTCGGAATCGTGAGCCTTAACTCTAGATCTACGTTTAACCACTTTTTTATATAAAGGGTGCGGAATTAACCTTTTAAGTTCCACCGTAATTGTCTTGTCCATCCTATCAGATATTACAATCCCCTCAAAAGTTCTTCGGTTGCCCATTATTCTCCCTATTTGAATGTAAAACAAAACCAAGAACTATCAAATGAAATTGGAAAATATATTAACAAAAACCCTTGTCAAGCAAATATTATTTAATTTTTTGGAATTGGTTGATGTTTTCCCA
>JAUXEQ010000074.1 GCA_030620455.1 bacterium
CAGGTGATATTATCGAGGAAAAAACCGCAGAGATACGCTCCACAAAAGCGGAAACTAAATCGATTAAAGAAAAAAAACACGTAACAACTAAAGAGAAAATTTCTGTAAAAAAAGAAGAAACTATTAAGAAAAAGAAACCTTCTGTAAAAAAGGAAATAATTTCTGAAAAAGAGGAGAAACCCCCGACCAAAGCTAAACAACTCCCTGAAAAAGAAGAGAAACCACCGTCCAAAACTGAACAACTTCCTGAAAAAGAAGAAATTATTATTGCTAAAGAGGATGTAACAAGTAAAGAAATTATTAAACCTAAAACAAAATCCAAATCTGAAGAAAAAGCAGAAACAGCAACTGAAGCAAAGAAAACAAAGGATGAAATAGATAAGAAACCAGAAGATGAAACAGAGAAAAAGAAAACTGAGGAAAGCAAACCTTAATAATATACTCTTTTTAGATAAATTATTAATTCGAATATTTGGAGGGAAAAATGGCTGATATTCCAGCGAAACTTGTGAAACAACTAAGAGATATAACAAGTGCGGGAATGATGGACTGCAAAAAAGCATTAATTGAGACAAAAGGAAATATTGAAGCGGCTGTGGAATTTCTCCGCAAAGCCGGTATTGCAAAAGCAGCAAAAAAAATGGATCGTGAAGCAAAAGAAGGTCGAATTGAAGCGACAATAAGCGTTAACAGTAAGAAAGGTGCTCTTCTTCTTTTAGCAGCGGAAACTGATTTTGTAGCAAAGAATGAGACATTTATAGAAATGGCGAAAATGCTTTCTAACCTCGCAGTTGAAAAAGAGATCGATAACATCGAGAATCTAAAAGCTTTTAAAATCAACGAATCTAACATCGAGGATGAGATAAAACACCTAATCTCCAAAATAGGTGAAAATATTGCACCGCGAAAACTGAAATACTATCATGCTTCAGATAACGGATTAGTTCATGCATATATTCATCCCGGCAATAAGGTTGCGGTATTAATTCAGCTTGAATCAACTTCATCGGAAGCAGTGAATAGCTCCGAAATAAAAAGTTTAGCGAAGGAACTTGCGATGCAGATTGCATTCTCAAAACCTATGGCAATTTCGCATGAGAATATCCCACAGGAAATTATCGATAAGGAAAAGGAAATATATCACGATCAAGCAATACAACAGGGAAAGCCGGAGAAAGCGATTGAGAAAATTATCGAGGGAAAACTCAGGAAATTCCTGAAACAGAATTGTCTTCTCGAACAAGATTATATCCGAGAATCTGATTTGTCTTGCAGGGCACTAATTGAAAAAGTTAGTAAAGATTTGGATACTAAAATTGAAATTAAGCGATTTGATAGATTCGAAGTTGGCGTATAGTTAGCGATTAATTGCATATTGGATAATCTAACTTTTAGTGTTGTTATGAAAACTCTATTAATTATTCTTTAATTATCGCAAATTCTCAAAACCTATTATATAAAGGTCTACTAATCAAGAGACTCTGAGGATATAAAGGTTAATAATGACTCCAAAATATAAACGAATATTATTAAAACTCTCCGGTGAGATGCTGGGTGGACCAAAAGGTTATGGCATCGATCCTGAAACGATAAGCAGACTAGCCAAAGAAGTCGAACAAGTATATAGAAATGGTGTTGAAATTGCTATCGTTGTCGGTGGTGGAAATATTTTTCGAGGACTTTCTGGCACAGAATTGGGCTATGATCGTGTGGCTGGGGATTATATGGGAATGCTATCAACAGTTATAAATGCTCTAGCATTACAGGTTGTTTTAGAGAACACCGGTGTTTATACAAGGGTTCTATCTGCAATAGCAGTACAACAAGTCTGCGAGCAATACATCCGCCGAAGAGCTATTCGACACATGGAAAAGGGAAGAGTTATTATTCTCGCAGGTGGTACAGGAAATCCTTATTTTACCACGGATACTGCAGCCTCCCTAAGAGCTGTGGAAATCAATGCCGATATAATCCTAAAGGGCACGAAAGTGGATGGCGTTTATACAGATGATCCAGTTAAAAACCCGAAAGCTGTGAAATTTGAGCATATAACATTTCAAGAAGTTCTAACCAAAAACCTTAGAATTATGGACGCAACTGCCATAGCTATGTCAAAAGAAAATGATATACCCATTATGATTTTCAAAATGACCACACCTGGAAACTTAATGCGTATTATTTCCGGAGAAAATATCGGAACATTGGTCGATTGAACAAGTATCCAAACACCTCATCATTTTTCAAAGCTTAATTATCGGTTATGTCGAAGAATCCTTTTAGCACCAAAATACTTGCTTCTCCAATATTTATCGCTCATATCTGTAACAACAACACCTTTACTTCGGGATGCATGAGTAAACTTTCCATTTCCAACATAAATTCCAATATGATCTGGATTCCTTGAAGTTCCTGTCCTGAAAAAAACCAGATCACCAATTTTTAGATTCTTTTTCTCTATCGACCAACCCAACTTCCACATCTCCGAAGTGGATCGAGGTAGCTGCATGGAAATAGAATTAGAAAAGACCGCAGAAACGAATCCAGAACAATCCATTCCTTTCTTATCTGTTCCGCCGATTTTATATGGTGTGCCTAAGAAATCGTCAACCACAGCAATTATTCTGTCGCTACTTTCATTTGAGAATTCCAAAGGTTTCGATTTGTCTTTTGGAGGTACAATCTCATGCCTAATTCTATATCGCGGATTAGGAGTACACCCCACTAATAATACAATCGAAAGAAAAAGAAAAGCTTGAAAGAAATTCTTGTTATGTGCCAAGTGTCCAACTTGCAAGGTACTCTCGTTGTTCATCGGTTAGAATATCTATAGTAACACCCATAGTTTCAAGCTTAATTTCCGCTACCCATTTGTCAATCGACTCTGGAACGTTGTGAACCTTGTGTAGAAAATCTCCCTTTTTCTTCACCACGAATTCGGCAGTCAAAGCTTGCAACGCGAAAGACATATCCATAACTGCAGCAGGATGTCCTTCCGCCATGGCTAAATTAACCAGCCGACCCTGAGCAAGAACGAAAACGCTTTTCCCGGTGGGCATTATATACTGATCAACCAAAGGTCGGGAATCTCTTTTAATCTCAATGGCTGTTTTTTCAAGTCCAGAAATATCTAACTCTACGTTAAAATGTCCTGTATTACAAACAATTACGCCATCTTTCATAAGTTCAAAATGTTCAACTCGAATAACATTAATATCACCAGTAGCCGTAATGAAAAAGTCGCCAATTTTAGCAGCCTCAAACATCGTCATAACTTCAAAACCATCCATTCGAGCCTCGAGAGCCTTAACCGGATTTACCTCAGTAACACTAACCTGTGCACCCATTCCCTTTGCTCTCTTAGCTACACCACGACCACACCAGCCATAACCAGCAACAACAAATATTGATCCTGCAAGAAGCCTGTTTGTAGCTCGAATAATACCATCGATGCTGGACTGACCTGTGCCATATCTATTATCGAATAGATGTTTTGTTTTTGCGTCATTTATAGAAAACACAGGGAAAAGTAACCTACCGTCTTTTTCCAAGGCTTTGAGACGAATTACTCCTGTTGTTGTTTCTTCCATAGAAGCCCAAATATTTTTGGCTTTGGTATCGGCGTATTTTTGGTGGAGAGTTGTTACCAAATCAGCACCATCATCATGAGTTATAGACGGGTCAAACTCAAGACACGATTCTATGTGATTGTAATATGTATCAGTATCTTCGCTCCTAATTGCAAAAGTAGAAATTCCATAATTATGAACCAATGCTGCTGCAACGTCATCTTGAGTTGATAATGGATTGGATGCACACAATCTAACCTCAGCGCCGCCGGCTTTGATGGTTCTGACCAGATTAGCTGTTTCAGAAGTAACATGTAAACATGCTGCAACTTTAATTCCAGCAAGTGGTTTCTCAGTATCGAAACGCTCGCGGATCTTCCTTAAAACTAACATATCCCTTTCAGCCCATTCAATTCTCTTGACGCCTTGCTCAGCTAACGAAGAATCCTTAATATCATTAGGTATAACCATTTCCTCTCCCTTTTTTTAATCCTGTGTTAATTTAGGTTACTATTCATATGTAGCAAGATATTTTTAATTAAATGCTCTTATTCGAGTTATTTGAATCTTTTAACTTGCAAGGTTGAGAAAAATATCTAAAATTATTTTGGGTAATTTAGTGGAGGTCACAATGATTTCTGACGAGCTTTTGAAAATATTAATATGTCCTAAGTGTAAAGGTCCCATTGAATACATAACAAAACCAGAAGAAAAGATAATTTGCAGAGCATGCAAGTTAGTATATGAGGTTAAAAATAACATTCCAGTGATGCTTCCCGACGAGGCAAAACCAATGTAAAAATGATTGGAGGTAATTGTGGGAAGCGAACTTGCCGCTCGATTAGCTGCGAGACATTTAAAACTTGCTCAATTTTGTGGTTTCGACCTTGTCGAACTTAATCTTAAAAGCAAGGGAAAAAAAGGTGTTATAAAAGAAATAGCTAACTTACTTGCAAAATCACATAATGTTGAAAGTGAAGAAGCCGCATTTGAAGCCTTAATCGAACGTGAAAATTTAGCAAGCACTGGAATTGGATATGGAATAGCAGTTCCCCATGGAAAATCACAGCATTGTAAAGGATTAACCATAGCTTTCGGTCGTTCTATAAAGGGAGTTAATTTCGGTTCAATAGATGGAGCTCCTGTTCATTACTTATTCGGAATCCTTGTCCCCATTACCTCAGTACAGTTGCATCTACAGATTATGGCAAGTCTATCACTTCTTCTGCAAGGGGAAAAAAATCGTAAATGCCTTGAGATTGCACAGTTCCCACAAGAGATCCTGGATTTTCTTGACGGAAAAGAATAAACTAAGTATATTTCTAGTTATTAAATATTTGCTTCGAAATTGTGAATCTCTAACTTTAAATTCCATTTAATATGCTTAAAAAAACAGAAGGTTCGACAGGAGTGTGGGCTTGGGTTATCTCGCTTTTTTTAGCAGGTATAATTTATATTGCTCCCGAAACCACAAAAAGTTGGGTTTCTTCAACTGTTAGATACAGCTTGTACAGCCCTTTCGTTTGGGTGGATAAACAATATAACCTTTTACAGGACAACTTCTCCAGATATATCAAGGTTTATCGAGAAATGGGAAGATCAAAGATAGAACTGGAAATGCTTAAGGAAATTCGAGAAGAAAACAAGCGTCTTAGAGCTCTTCTAGAATTCAGGGAAAGCAACGAGTTCTCAATGGTTGTAGGAGAGGTTATTGGAAATGCACGCAATCGTTTCCCTTCAGAACTCACAATTTCGAGAGGTACAGACTACAATATCGAAAAAGATGATCCTGTTGTTATATCGGAAGGATTAATTGGCAAAATTGTAAATGTTGGTCCAAATACATCCATTGCGAAAATATTTCCAAACCCCGCATTGAGAATATCTGCGGTGGATCAACGAAGTAGAGTTAAGGGAATTGTTAGCTCAAGAAATGGCAGAGAACTTTTCCTAGAGCAAGTTTCCAAAGAAGAAGATATTGCGGTTGGCGACAGAATTGTTACCTCTGGATTGGGTGGTGTATATCCAAAAGGTTTGCCTATTGGTCGAGTAGTTCAAATTACTGATCCTCCGCAATCGATGTTTAAGGAAATTATAATTTCACCTTTGGTTTCAACGGACAAGTTAGAAGAATTATTTGTAATAATAGATTTTCATCCGGATACATTAGTCGTCGACAGTTTAGAAAATACAACTAAAAAGGAGGAATTATGATTGAGTTCAAGAACATTCTAACCCCATGTGATTTATCAGAGAATGCAAGAATCGCCCTGCCTTTCGCTGTAGACTTAGCAAGGAAATATAACGCAAGAATTCATATCCTTCATGTCTTCGATGAGCAGCTTTTGAGTCCTATCTACTTTGAAGCTGGTGGTACCTCTCAGGAGTATTATGATAAACTTCAAGAGGAGTTTAGCACAGCTTTAAAAACATTCATTGGGAACACGAATGTTGAGGGTGTTGAGATTGAAAAAAAACTTATCAGCGGGAATCCTTTTGTGGAAATAGTAAGATATGCACGTAAAGCATCTATAGATCTCATCGTCATGTCGACCCATGGAAGAACTGGTCTTATGCATACTTTAATGGGAAGTGTCGCGGAAAAGGTTTGCAGAAAAGCCCCATGTCCTGTTCTAACAATTAGAGCACCCGATTTCAAATTTATTATGCCATAAAAGGAGATTTTAATGGAATTAAAATTGGAATCTATTCCAATAGAATTCCCAGATGAATGTAATATAATTTTGGGTCAATCACATTTTATCAAGTCTGTGGAAGACATTCATGAGCTTATGGTCAACTGTAATGCTAATGTGGTCTTTGGCTTTGCATTTTCTGAGGCATCAGGAGAAAAATTAGTACGCACAAGCGGAACAGATACTGAATTGACAAAAATTGCAGCCGAAAATATCATGCATCTGGGATGTGGACATTCTTTTCTGATAATAATAAGGGATTCCTTTCCAATTAATTATCTTCCGCGGCTTAAGCAGGTTCCCGAGGTTGTTAATATTTTCTGTGCGACTTCAAATCCAGTGGATGTAATTATAGTTCGAACTGACAATAGTGGTGCAATTCTGGGAGTCGCTGATGGTTATTCACCGGTTGGAATTGAAGATGAAAAAGGCATCGATTGGCGACACAATTTTTTGAGGAATATCGGATATAAAAAATAAAAAGCTAAATATACATTTGAAATCGATAAATCCTCACCTGAACTTAAAAATGATTTTCGATAGTGATAATTTATCTAATGAGAATTTTCAGTTTTCCAAAGGAAATCTATGATAAGAAAAGTCGCAATAATTCAGGGCAGTAAAAGTGACGATAACCTTGGTGATAATTGTGCGGAAGTATTATCAAAATATAATATTTCTTTCGATAGATTTATTATCTCCGCACATAGAGATCCCGAGGAATTGGCACAATTTTGTAAATCTGCAGGAGATGGATACGGAATAATAATTGCCATTGCAGGACTTTCCGCTGCTCTTCCCGGTGTTATAGCCTCACGAACAACAATTCCTATAATAGGCATACCGGCAGACCACGGTCCTCTTAAGGGAATCG
>JAUXEQ010000192.1 GCA_030620455.1 bacterium
ATACTCCTAAAGTACTCGGTGTGTATATTCTGATTAAGCTAACAACCTCATCAACTCCATCTCCGTTTAAATCTATAACTTGTACTATATTTGTACTAACAGGCATTTTTCTACCTATAATACCAAGCTTAGTAGCAATATCAATTTCATTTAGTTTTATTGAATGAGTAACCTCTGAATACTTAACTTCAATTAGCAGAAATGTATCAGATGAAAAGATACATCCTCTATCAGCATCTAAAAATTGGTAATATAGGACATCTGAACTATCATTATAGAGATTTTCCGCAACACTCAAAGTTACAAAAGCTTCATCATAAATCGAGTCTACTTTAAAACTAAAAATCGTATCCTTTGAAACTAAATTTTGTCGGAACAATCTAGCAATAGAATCTGATGGAAAACCAGAAGCGTAAAATGGTGCATTAGCAATATATAGTTCTTTTCTCCCATCACCATCGAGGTCTGCAGATGCTAATCCCATGCCAAACTTTTCAAAACATGCTTCACCTTCCCATAGGATATATGAATCCGTATCCGGAGGATCGGCACCCCAAACAAAATAAACTTGACCAAGACATTCACCATCGTCCCAATATCCAGATATAGCAAAATCATCGTATCCATCGGAATTCCAATCACCTATCCCAGTTATATTCGTCCCAAATTCGTGGCACCAATGCAAAATTGTATCGGCAAATGTCCAATCTAAGACTGTATCCATAGGATTTCCTCCATAATATAGAAACACTCTACCATAACTCCATACAAACCATCCAGGCATTCCCAGTAGTATATCATCCCAACCGTCTGCATTTACATCGCCGACATTTTCAATCTTGATTATTGGTGCAGCAAAAAAAGAGTCACCAGCCTTTTTCTTAAAATTTATTTCCAATCCTGGGTTAAATCTCATTTCTGGATTACCATAATAAATAACAACTCGAGAATCAACCTCATAAGACCAATGGTGAGAACAACCCTGAGAATACCCCACCGCAAAATCATCGTATCCATCCTTATTAATATCCCCAAGAGATGCGAGAGCTGTAGCATACTTTTCCCCTCGAGTCGAGTCTGGATACAGTGTATCCACCGGTGTTAGTTTTATCGTTTGTGCAAAAAGGACTGAAGCAAAGAGGAGAGAAATTATAATCAAATACTTCATAATGATCTCCTAATAAAATATTGTATTAAGTAATATTATATGGGTGAATTTCATTTTTTCAAGTGGAAAATAATATTATGTAAAAAATAATTGATTGTCAATAATAATACATATGGTTTACTTTATATATGATTATTTAATATTTATAAATATTCTTTTTAAGATGTCAACTGTAATTATTAATAGGAGGTAAATGATGACTTACATATAGTACTTATTCATGTAAATATTATATTATGATTATTCTTTAATAACCTCCTTAATTACTTTCAATAATTCTCTTGTGGTGTACGGTTTTTTAAGAAAATGGTAGCCTTTCTCCTTTATTGAAATCCATCGAGACTTCTCGTCCGCATAGCCACTTGTTAGCAAAACCGATAGTTTTGGATTTTGGGCTTGAAGCTCTTCTATTAATTCAACACCACTTTTCCCAGGAAGCACAACGTCTGAAACTACAATATCAAATTCTCCATGTTCGACATTATAAATATTTACCGCTTCATTTGCATTTGCAGCTTCGAATACAACATAACCTTTTTCTCGAAGAACTTTACAAATAATAGTTCTAATCTTATTCTGATCCTCTACAAAAAGAATCCTTTCTCCACTCCCTTGTAACTCATTCGATCTAACCTCTTTCTCTAATTTCACTTCCTGTTCAGTTGTATATACTGGTAGATAGACCTTGAAAGTTGAACCTTTTCCCGGTTCACTATATACATTCAGGAATCCATTGTGTTGCTTCACAATGCCATAGACTACAGAAAGTCCTAATCCTGTGCCCTCATCCTTTGTTGTATAAAAAGGTTCGAAAATATGGTCTAATTTGTCCTTATCTATCCCTTTTCCTGTATCCGTAATCGATGTGAGTACATATTTACCGGGTTTCACTTGAAAAGCTTTTGAAACTGTTCCTTCAGATATGACAACGCTTTCGATTTTAATAGCTAACTTTCCTCCTTCAGGCATTGCATCCCGAGAATTAACAACAAGATTCATTAAAACTTGTTCAATCTGTCCCGGATCTGCCTTTATATATTCGGAATATGTGCTAAAAGTTGTTTCAAATTCAATATCCTCCCCAATAACTCGGTTCAACATTTTTCCCATATTCGCCACAAGAACATTAAGGTCGATTAATTCAGGCTGAATCACTTGCCTACGTCCGAATGCTAAAAGCTGTCGTGTAAGAGAAGTTGCGCTCGATGCGATTCTATAAATTTCCTCAATATTCTCTTTATAGGTTGCCTTTTCACTGACTTTATCCAACAAAAGATCACAATTCACAAGAATCCCCGTCAGTAAATTATTGAAGTCGTGAGCAATTCCTCCAGCCAAAGTACCAATTGCTTCCATCTTCTGAGATTGAAGAAGTTCTTCTTCAAGCAACTTGCGATCGGTGATATCTCGTGTAGTTTCAAGTACTTGATACACATCTCCATTTTCATCAAAGAGCGGATAACCATAAACCTCAAAGAATCTGAAGGAACCATCAGGCACTGAGAATGAAGTTTCTACTTTGGCTATATCTCGTGTTTCAAATACCTTTTGTACTGCGCAGGCTTTACATCTTTCCTTTCGATCATGATAAACTTCATAGCAATAATTACCAATCGCTTCCCCTTGAGATATATTTTTAAGCTCCAATAAACTCTTATTGGTCATCACTACTCGATAATTTTTATCGATAACATACATCGGATCATTAACTCCATCAAACACAGCTTGAAGCTTTGCTTTGCTTTCTTTTAATGCCTCCTCTGCTCGTTTGCGCTGAAGTCCTATTGCAATCTGGTTGGACACAAACTCTAATAATTTCACATCCTTTGGAGTATATGCAGAAGCATTGTCATAACTCTGAACTGTAATTATACCTACAACTTCATTGTCGAACTTCAAAGGTACGCCCAACCAAATTTCCGAAGGAGTTCCAATCATCTTTACTTTCCCTGCTTTGGTTAATTCATCTATTACTTTTTTGGTTGCAAGAAGAGGTTTGCCAGTTCTAATTACATAAGCAGTAGGCGTTTTGCCTAAAGGAAAACTTGTATACTTATCCTTTTCATCTACTTTGAAAGTGAAAGAAAGAGTATCATTCTCTTCGTTATATAATCCCAAAAGAAAATTCGTTGTATCGATGATTTTACTCAGATGTTTCTGGATTGAAACACATAACTCCGAAATATCTTTTGAAGTATTCACTGCATTGGCAATGTTTTGTAAAACCAATTGCGTTTCTATGGCTCGCTTACGCTCAGTAATATCGACCGATACTCCCAACACTGCAGGAATTCCCGTAGTTGTAAATGGAATTTTGGTTGTCTCTAAAACAACAGTATGACCATCGGGATAAGTAAAATTCTCTTCAGGTATAAATTTAATTTTTCCACCATCTATAACTTCACGATCATCTTTCAAATACATTTCATATTCTTCGACAACGGGACTATGTAATTCTTGGTGAGTTCTATCAACCATATCTTCTGGTGAGGTTCCACAACCTTCCGCAGTGGTTTTGTTAGCTAAGAGGAAACGACCATCTCTGTCCTTAGCATAAATCATATGAGGTACAAGATCAATAACCTGCCTTAATTGAGCTTTACTTTCCCGTAGAGTTCCCTCCATACCCTTACGCTCGGTGACATCTCGACTGTATACTAACATACCTGAAAAATTCCCCTTCGAATCTGTCAATGGAACACATTTGTGCCAAACATCAACTGTGGTTCCATCACTCCTCACAATTTTTGCTTCTCCACCAATAGGTTTTGGTTGCTTCATCTGAGGAAGCTTTTCACTAGTGGATGGAACTAATGAGGGATTAACAAACTCGGACACATTCATACCGATTAGTTCATCC
>JAUXEQ010000196.1 GCA_030620455.1 bacterium
CTCTATTTGTAGCAGAGATTATCCTAACATCGGGTCTAACTGGGTTTGTACCACCTAATCGGAAAAATTGACCATCCTCTAAAAACCTCAATATCTTAGCTTGCAATAGAAGTGGAAGGTCGCCAATTTCGTCTAAGAAAACAGTTCCACTCGATGCCAATTCTAATTTACCAATCTGTCGTTTCTTAGCACCAGTGAAAGCACCCGGTTCATAACCAAAGAGTTCGCTTTCTATTAATGTCTCTGGAATTGCTGCACAATTAATAGCAACAAAAGGTTTATCCTTTCTGTCACTTGCTTTATGAATTAGTCTTGAAATTAACTCCTTGCCAGTTCCAGATTCTCCAGTAATAATCACAGGAGCATCTGTGCGTGCAACACGAGCTACAACACTCAATATCTCTTTCATCTCGTTTGTCTCGGCAACAATATCAGACGGAATGGCAGTCTCAATCGTCTCTTTTAATATTCTATTTTCAATTAAAATATTTCTCTTGTCAATTATTGCCGCGAGAATTTTTTCCAGATACATAAGATCAACCGGCTTCTCCATAAAATCGAAAGCACCCGACCTTATACCCTCTGCAGCAGTGGAAATATCACCATATGCGGTTAGCATAATAGCTCCCAAATCTGGATCAATAGCTCGTAGTTTCTTGAGGAGTTCAATTCCATTGCCATCTGGTAGTCTTAAATCCAGTATTGCTGCGTCAAATCCTCTTTCAGTGAAAATTTCTTCAGCTTCAGTAACCGAGCCGACAGGTACAGCATTGTACCCCTTTTTCATTAAAAAACCCGCCAATAGTTCTCTTTGTTGGTATTCATCATCTACAACGAGAACAGTCGGTTTATTTTGTATTTTCTTTGCACTCATATATTATCCTAACTGTATTTGTCAAACCAAGTTCTGGATGTATTTCACCAGTAATACTAAGATATATATTATAAAAATAAAAATTAGCACCAAAAAACATTTTAGTCGGTCGAGATCCTACACCACCCATAAGTGTAAAATGTTTACTAAGCTCGATCGTTTGTCCAAAATATAATTCACCAGGTTTACCAGATTCCAATCTTAGATCTAATAACGCTGAGCTAAAATCGGAAACCTCATATCTAATTCCGACGTATAATTTCGGATTAGCTGCATCCTTTCCTTTGGTTGAAAGAGGAACATCTCTAATCCATATTCCAATATAACTATTCATTCCCATATCTTTAATATAACCAAGATCTGAGAAAATAAGCCAGCTTGTTTTATCCCCCTTAAAATTGCTACCTAAAAAACTAAATCTTACGCCACCAGCTCCTATAAAGCTAATTTTTTTTGACACCGCAATGCTAAAATTCGTCTCAGAATATAGCCCTTTTGAACCAAAGTATCCTAATCCAGCAGTAAAATCAATGATATTACTTTTGATTATTGAAGAAGCTAAATATAGAGGATACTCTTTCATCCACCATATGTTACTGTATGAAAAACTTATGAAGCAATGATTTATAAAAGATGACGCAGATGGGTTTGAATATGCTGAATTAATAGGATAAACAAAAGTAGCCATACCAGCACCAGTACCAAAGTTTCCAGGTTTTTCGAATGCTTCACCAACTCCGTTACATAAGTTTATTATAAAAAAAATTATTACTATTATAAGTTTTGTATTCATAATATAATTTTAATATATTTAAATAAGTACAAATTGAAATAAAAAAGAGCAAACGTAATTATACGTGAATTTACCAAATAATGCATTGACTAAGATATTTTTCGAATTATTTTTATTAGCTAATAGCAAATTCAATTAAATAATTGGTCTTCTATGATAAAAATACCGAATTAACATATAATTCTAAACAAATATGTGAAAATATTCACGTATATAAACCTTGAAAGGGGTGTATAATATGGCAAAGAAAATGATGGCAATGGATGGCAACAGTGCTACAGCGCATGTAGCCCATGCTTGTAACGAGGTAATAGCGATTTATCCTATTACACCTTCAAGTTCTATGGGAGAAATAGCGGACGCCAAATCCGCAGTGGGAGAAACAAACATTTGGGGTACAATTCCAAATGTAACCGAGATGCAATCAGAGGGAGGTGCCTCTGGAGCAATTCACGGCGCATTGGCATCGGGTGCGCTTGCTACTACTTTTACGGCTAGTCAAGGATTATTATTGATGTTACCTAATATGCACAAAATTGCAGCTGAACTTCTTCCTACGGTTTTTCATGTCTCCGCTAGATCTTTGGCATGTCAGGCTTTATCAATTTTTGCTGACCATTCAGATGTTATGTCCTGTAGAAATACCGGATTCTGTATGATGCCTTCCAGTAGCATTCAGGAAGCAATGGATATTGCTTTGATTTCAACGGCAATAAGTATGGAATGCCGACTTCCATTCTTGCATTTCTTCGATGGATTTCGTACAAGTCATGAGATTCAAAAGATTGAAGTTTTGGATAAAGAGACGATGAAAAACATGATCGAAGATAAATTCGTCATAGCACATAGAAACCGAGGGCTCTCACCAGATCATCCTTTGTTAAGTGGAACAAGCCAGAACCCAGATGTATATTTCCAAGGTCGAGAAACTGTCAATCCATTTTATCTAAAAGCACCAGAAATTGTCGAAAAATATATGAACAAATTCAAAGATCTTGTGGGACGAGAATATAAGATTTTCCAATATGTTGGTGCACCAGATGCCGAAAAAGTAATAATACTAATGGGTTCAGGTGCCGAAACAGCACATGAAACGGTTGATATCCTAACTCAAAAGGGAGAAAAAGTTGGCGTTATTAAGGTTCGTTTATATAGACCGTTCAGTATAAGGCATTTAGCGGAAGCGTTACCGTCAACTGTAAAAAAGATTGCAGTTTTAGATCGGACCAAAGAGCCTGGAAGTCTTGGGGAACCTTTATATTTAGATGTAGTTACCGGAATTGACGAAATGTTTGAAAATGGTATTGCTCCATTTAACGTGAAACCGTTAATTGTAGGAGGTAGATACGGTCTTTCCTCAAAAGAATTCACGCCGGGTATGGTTAAGGCTGTTTTTGATAATCTCGATGCACCAAAACCAAGGAATCACTTTACGGTGGGTATTCACGACGATGTAACAAATACAAGTCTTGAATGGGATGACGAATTTAGCAAAGCTTGCAGCTCAGCATATCAAGCAATGTTCTGGGGTCTGGGCGCTGATGGTACTGTGAGTGCAAACAAGAACACAATTAAGATTATTACCGAAGCAACGGATAAATATGCTCAAGGATATTTTGTTTATGATTCCAAGAAGGCTGGGGCAAGGACAACAAGCCATGTTCGCTTCTCCGACACACCTATTAAGAGCACATATCTTTGCCAGGGTGCAGATTTTGTTGGGTGTCATAACTGGTCGTTTTTGGAAAAATACGACATGATAAATTCGCTTAAAGAAAATGGTACATTCCTCCTCAATTCGCCATACAGTGCTGAGGAAGTATGGGATAAGCTTCCACAAAAAGTCCAAAATCAGATTATTGATAAAAAAGCTAAATTCTATGTTATTAATGCAATAGAATTAGCAAAAGAACTTCATCTTGGAGCAAGAATAAACACAATTATGCAAACCGCATTTTTCAAGGTAGCTGATTTTATCTCATTAGACAAAGCAGTCAAATTAATAAAAGACTCAATTGTAAAAACTTACGGCATGAAAGGTGATAAAGTTGTTAAGCAAAACTTTGATGCGGTAGATAAAGCACTTTGTAGTATTAGTGAAGTAAAATATCCAGATCATGCCACATCCAAAATTGAGATGCCACCAACAGTACCAAATCATGCACCTGATTTTGTTAAGGAAGTAACAGCGAAGATAATTCGACTCGATGGTGATAATGTCAAAGTTTCTCAGATGCCTGCAAACGGTCAGTGGCTAACAGGTACAACGCAGTACGAAAAAAGAAACGTTGC
>JAUXEQ010000173.1 GCA_030620455.1 bacterium
GAGGTCTATAATTAAACTGCCAGCATGTTGTTCAAAATGACAATATTCAATAAAATCAAGGTATGGATGTGTATGAATAACCTTATCGCAAATCATCCCTTCTAAATCTAACACAACTGGTTTTCCAGAGGCTCTATTGTGAGTCAAAACAATGAATACACTTGCACTATCCAAAAAATTATATGGTCTTTCTATGTTTATGGTAATATTGTAGCTCAAAATATTAAAAAGGTCCAGTTCTGCAATACTTGGCCGGGGATTTGGATCGTAAGTTGCATTTGCGATTAAAGGTAATGTAATAAAAACGATAACAAAAAAGCAGAAATTTTTTCTCATTTTTTCCTCCTGTCTATTTATTCTATATCTTAGAATTCCTTTTGTCACTCTTTATTTTATTATATTTCACTTGCGTTAATAGAATCGTTAATGGATTTTATGATGCTACAAAGGAGGATTTATGGGGTACAAATTTGATGAACATGGATTTATGATTATACCAGATCCGAGGGAATTCAGGATTGAAAGAGAAATCGGTGAAACATTGAAAAACAAAGTTGTAATTGTCAGACACGCATATTGTCCCAATGGTCATGATGTAATATGGAAATATGTAAAATTTAATAGACATCCTGGTCTAAGGATACATGTTCGCAGACCCGATGGACAGGAAGGGGATGTGGTAACTTCTCCTATTTTTGGTGATCACACAAGGATGTGTATCGGTGTGGATTTGGTTACTGGTGAAAAACTTGAATTTCATTGCCCAATCTGCGGTGTTAAAATACCTGTCTTAGATAAATGCGATCAATGTGAAAATGGCGAAATGAGAGTTTGGTCGTATAATCCTAATTATGATATTTCGCATGGGATTGCGATTTGCGATGTAGTAGATTGTCCTAGTTCATATATCGTTAGTGCAGATGAATTAATTGCTCATGCCCAGGTACACGTCGATTTGAATTTATCGGGATTATAATTCTATATATTGAGAAAGTGACATCCATCGATTTTTGGGTTTAGAAGAAGGTGGAAAAGGAGGTATTATGCCGATTTTTAATGAAGAACAACTTATGATTCAAGATATGGCGAAAAGAATTGCTGAGGAAAAAATAAAACCGGTTCGCCAAAAATACGATGAGGAAGGTATTTTCCCATGGGATATAGTAGAGGAAATTGCTAAAGCCGATCTGTTTAGAGTATTCATTCCTGTGGACTATGAGGGAATGGTTGAGGAAGGCTTGGGTATTACAAATATGTGTATAGTTACCGAAGAACTTTCAAAAGTGTGTGGTGGGATTGCTTTAGCGTTTGCTGGCTCGGGACTTGGCTCGCTTCCTATAACTTTATATGGGAACGACGAGCAAAAGAAGAAATACCTTACGCCAATCGCCAACGGTGAGAAGCTTGCGGCTTTTGGTCTTACAGAATCGGAAGCTGGTTCTGATGCAGGTGGTATCAAAACTACAGCTCGCAAAGATGGTGACTATTATATTTTAAATGGCACAAAAATATTTATTACTAACGGTGGCGAAGCGGAAATATATACAATTCTTGCATTAACAAATCCTGAGAAGGGAGCGAGGGGTGCATCGATGTTTATAGTGGAGAAAGGCACACCCGGTTTTGAATTCGGAAAGAAAGAGGACAAAATGGGCATCCGCGCCAGTGTCACACGTGAGTTAATATTCAATGATGCGAAAGTTCCCGCAGAAAACCTGCTTGGCAAAGCTGGAATGGGTTTCATTATCGCAATGAAAACATTCGATGTTTCTCGTCCGGGGGTTGCATCACAGGCATTAGGTATTGCTGAGGGTGCACTTGCAGAGACGATTAAATATGCACATCAAAGAATTCAATTTGGAAGAAATATAATGTCCTTTCAGGGAATTCAATGGATGTTGGCGGATATGGCTACACAAATCGAAGCCGCGAAAGCTTTGACATATTATACGGCAATGTTAGCGGATAGCGGACAAACAAAGGATATTGGCTATCTATCCGCAATGGCAAAACTCTATGCATCCGACGTCGCAATGAAAGTTACTACAGATGCGGTCCAAATTCTCGGTGGTTACGGATATATGAAGGAATATCCGGTAGAGAAAATGATGCGCGATGCTAAGATAACTCAGATATACGAGGGAACTAATCAGATACAGCGTAACATTATAGCAACGCATCTTGTCAAGCAAGCAACGAAAATGAATAAATAACTCTTATTATAACATGTAACAACTGAATAAGTCCTTTATAAATATCTTTTTACATCTGAGATTTAAGCATTTAAGTAATATATTTGTAATTAAATATTGTAAATATGTCAATAGTTACTTAAATCATAATTCACAAACTTATCTATCCCCTGACTTCTTTCTACATTTCTCGAAAGTATAGAGCTATTCTAGCATAGGACAAACATGTATTATTAAATTAAAAATATCCTTTGAATAACAAGATAAATAGAAATGCAAACGCAAAATCATCTTGATTTTATTATAGGATTAATAGTAATGGTGTGCAAATATTGAGATTATCGTAAATTTGTGACTGAAATTATAAAAATGTGTTTAAAATTCCCATTCAGCGCCCAATGTTGCCCTTTCTCCTATTGGTCGAATAAGTCGATTTTCATGGAATATATAGCCTACATAAATCCTAAAAATTCCACTTTCACCAACGTAGTCTAAGATAATTCTTCCATACATCAAATCATAAAAATCATAATTTGACGCTATCCAAAATGTCGGTTCCAGTTCGATAACAATGGATGTGGCACGTAATCTCAGAAATGTGGTCCTGACAATTCCACCGTAAATTGTTTTTAAATCATGTTCATATTGGTCCCAGATTATTTTTTTAATATCCGGGAAAAAACCAAATTTTGCTTCCCAAGTTACAGAAGGTTTGAAGGTGATTCTGTTATGATGAGAACTGTGTTGTATTACTTCTCTTCTATTTGTAGGAGAAAAGTTTTCCGGGGACATTCTAAACTGTAATAGATTCCAAATTTTTGTTGGCTCGGTACTGCGATCAATTTCATGGAAACAATCATGAAAAAGTTCGAATGTTAAACGGTAACCTTTATATTCACCTCTTATGCCTACAATAAGCGAATAGTGCATATCTCTTGGATCAAAGATAACACGTTCATCCTGCTGTCCCATACCAGTCCAGATAGCAGCACCAGCAATGAAATTAATATTTGCATCTCTGTTTCCATATCGGATCATGTCAACATTTGAGCCTATATAACCACCTATAAAATTGCGAACTGATCTAGGAATATACTTGTGAAGATATCCCTTTGAACTCCAGTCTATGGGGAAGGAAAGCTCAGAATCTGCAGTGCAAACAGCAGTTAACATTAAAAGGTAAGTCAATGTTCTTTTCATATTCACCTCAATTTTTAAACCAATAGGTATACGATATGTTAAACGTAGTAAATCGACTTATAGTTCTAAGATACTTGGAAAAACACTTATCTCTATACTTATCTGCTGCCCAAAGTGAAATATCAAAACCACCTGTTATTCCGAACAAATCTTCTTCAGTACCGACACCGTTTGTATCTTTGAGAGAACATGCTCCGCCAATATACAAGTATCTCTTCGGTCTAACGATAATTTCAACTTTAAGTGCAGAATAACTATCGAGTCTCGAGTGTGTTTGATGTTTTATATCTGTGCTAACCTGCCACATACGCTCAAAGAAAATGCCTGATCGTCTATAATCTCTAAAGCCCACTCTTATATCCACAGGTATCTTCGGGTATTTATATTTTGCATACCAGAATCCAATCCCAGCCATGTTTGATAATTGATCCAAAATAGAGAGTCCCCATTTCCCAGTTATTTCGGATGCATCCATAAGTTCGATCCCAGTTAAAATTAAAAATGATAGCGACATAGCTAAGAATGGTTTGTCTTCCCCAAAGTAAAAGTTAAAAACCCAATAATTAAACTCCGCAAACATAACGCCAGAATGGATATGCCATAGTTTGTCTTCTATATATGGCTCCTGTCCTCTGATATTTTTGAATGGGTTTTTCCCGATTCCATCTTGCCACCATTGAGAGTATGCCCATAATGGACCACCGATGAATTCAAGACCCAACCAAGCAATACCCATAACCGGTGATCCTTGTTTATATGTAACCAAACTGTCTATTTCCTCGCCTTTTATTAACAGAGGAGATAAACAAATAATTGCAATTACAATAATTCGTCTGTTCATGTTGGAAAGTAAAAGCAGTATTTTAATTCAGTCAAGGAATGAAAAGAGCGATTCTAAAATCATTCTCCGTGTAAATTAATAAATCAAAAAAATTGTCAAAATTAAGGTTAATTAAATTTAAGATAGATTTCTAAAAAA
>JAUXEQ010000176.1 GCA_030620455.1 bacterium
CGATAGCTCGAGCATAACTTTTACTGTGAACGGAACGGAGATGGACATCAGTAGACTTAATTGGTTAGAGGACGGCGATAAACTGCTTCTGCGATTTGAGCCTGTGATTTTCGATTATCAGTACGCGCAAGCTGATACTATAAGTGTGGTCATAGAGGTATGCGATAAAACAGACCCTGTGGATTACTGTGGCGCTAATTGTGCTGTGCACGAATTTTCGTTTTTCACAGCGACGCTTCACGAATGTGAGCGATTTCCTAATCCTTTCACGCCGAATGCGGACGGTGTGAACGATTACGTCCAGTTCTTCTATCCAGATTTCGAGCTTAAGGCAGGCGACATTTACATCTATAATGTTAGCGACAAAAAGGTTAGAGAACTTCATATTCCTGCAAAACAAGGCGTAAAGGAATTAGCACGATGGAACGGGACTGACAAAAACGGTAACCTACTTCCGCAAGGTGTTTATTTATATGTCATAAAAGTAGAAGGTGAAGTGATGTGTGAGGGAACGGTTACTATTGCAAGGTAAACGACTATTGTTTAAGTTATTGTCTCCGAATAAAACTGAAACTGTAATTATGGGAAATTTTAAAAGTGTTAATGATGGGGGTCGGTTAAAGGACCCCCTTTTTGTTTCTAATCATAACTAACATGTGTTTTTTTCTTGCTATTTCCATATTTTCTGATATTATGTTATATAGATTTATACGTTACTTAGGAAGGATAAATGAAGAAACATCAATTAATTTTGTTAATAGCAATTCTTTCCTTTTCATTTGCTTATGCCTCCGATGTCGTGCTCGAGCAATTCGACTGGATGGGAGGTGAAGGAGTTTTTGGTCCCGTCTTCTCTTGGGGAACTCAATATGCCGAAAAAGATAGTGTAACCACAAGTTCCTTTGGAAGCGTATCTCTTATTGCTACCCAGTGGAATTACGGTAATTGGATAAAGCATGTTGTAGATACAGGTATATCTCTTTCCTGGTATAAATACTATATTGGATTTAGGGCACAAGACATCGACATGGATGGTGATCTGGATCTTATTGCATACACAGATAGACCAATATGGTATGAAAAAATCGGTTATTTCTCATACATCCCTCATAATATCGATGTCGCTCCCGACACACCATTAGTAACCTTAATTTCTTGCGCAGACCTTGATGGAGACAATGATATCGATGTTGTGTTATGCAAGGCAGAAAACCATTCTGAGGGTGAACTTATATGGTATGAACAGGATGCTGGCTCATGGTTAAAGCACACCCTTAGAAGCACTTCCACTATTTCTTTTGCAATTGGAGATGTTGATGAAGATGGGGATCAAGATATTGTAGTGTTTAGTTGGGGCGAAACCTCCGAAATTATCCTGTTTAGAAACGATGGTTTAGGAAATTTCTTTACCGAAACAATAAGCCGATCAGCAAGTTACACATGGAGAACTCATCTTGCCGATATGGATGGCGATGGTGACCTGGATATAATAAAATGCTGTAAGAATCTTGAAGTCTATCTTAATGACGGTGATGGCAATTTTTCCCGAGTTTTTAGTGGTTATAGTTCCGACAGCCTTTACGTTGATGGTACTTATCCTGAAGATATTGATCATGATGGCGATTTAGACCTTGTTGTTGGGATAACTTCTTCCGGAGGACCTTTTCCAAATATAGGTTTCGGAGCATTTATTAATGACGGTACTGGTTCACATTTTGATATACTATCACTTTGGGAGGAATCCTATCTGAGCAATGAAGATGGCGCAATGGCATCGGACATAGATCTCGATGGTCACTCAGATATTGTAGGTTCTTTCCAAAATGTCAGTTATTTACGGCAATCGCCGACTGAGCCATTGGAATTTTCTTTAGTCGTTTTAGACAATTCTCCAGGCAGTCATACAAATTATCAATTCAGTCATTGGATACATATTGAAGATATCGACACAAACTGCACGCCAGACCTCGATATTATGACCACATTCGAAAACGAACATATAGTCTACGAAAACGCGATGCTCCAATCTTTTGCAAGCAAAGGTGAGTTAATTTCCTCGATTATTACAATTGATACTGATCATTGGTGGAAAAGTATCGGTTGGGAAGCTTGCATTCCCTTTAATAATTCAATAGAGTTCTATTGGCGAACAGGTAATAATCTTACAACATTAGATAGTCAGCCATGGCAAGGACCATACTTCGGGATAGCAGGAGTTTCATCCGACACAAGGGAGATTTCAGGATTCGGGGAGTATTTTCAATATAGAGTTGTATTTAATGGTGGTGATGATGTAGCAACACTTCATCGTTTTTGGGCTGTTTACGACCCTCTAATGGATATGTCTCCGATTATTCGTATTATCGAAGGAATTGGTGATTGCGTTGATTCTGCATTTACTTTGCGATTTTTGCTTGAAGATCCCGGATTTGGAATCGATTACTCTTCAGTTATGATAAGAGTAAACGGTGAAAATTATTCTAACTATCACCTTCGAGCTGATACAGTTATAATGACATATAATGATTCTTTAGAAGCCGGAGATTCTCTCAGGATATGTGTTTCTGCATCTGATCTCAATCCATATGGTCCTCCAAATTCCTCATATTTATGCTATACTGTGCATGCATGTTTACAGAAATGTTCAGAAAGGCCTAATCCGTTTACCCCAAACGGCGATGGGATAAACGACTTCGTTCAGTTTACATTCCCAGAAATAGGTATTAAAAACGCTGATATCTTTATTTACAATTTGGTTGGTCCTATTACAAAAATTTATGTAGGTAAAGGAAGCTCTGCCAGCATACAGGCTCGATGGTATGGAACAGATGACAAAGGATTAGCAATGCCACCAGGAATTTATTTGTACATAATTGAAATTGACGAGCAAATTGTATGCAGTGGTTCATTAACATTGGCAAGGTAATGCAAATAATTCCTGAATTCACAATTTTTCTTATTAAGAATATAGATGGTCAATTTATACTATATAAAGGTATAATAACCTTTGATTTTAGTTTTACTATCGGTTTAAAAGTCAAAAGGTTATTAATATAGACAGAAGTCGCAGAATGATGCAAACAAATTAAACTGTTTCCTCAAGCAACCTATTAGGGGAATTTTCTTCCCCCTTTTTTATTAATAAGAGAAATGAGAAATCCCGAAAAAAAATGTGGAGGCGGCGGGAATTGAACCCGCGTCCGATAAGCTTTAGCCGGTGGCTCTACAGGATTAGTCTGACCTTTATATCTCGCTGTATCAAACGCCATCAGACATGCTTTTGAACCAGCCAGTCCCAGCGTCTTATCCCGTCCTATGAGACTCTTAAACGAGAGCAGCTTCTGTGTCCGACCCTTCGATGCATCACCGCAGAAGCATCCAGCTTTGCGAAGGGTGCTGCTCAATTAGGCAGCAATTGCGTAATCATTCGCACTTATTTTTTATGCCACAGTTTTACGGCATATCGCAAGCCGTCCTGCACCAGTCAACCTCGATTCTTACCGTCGAAGCCCATCGCCCCCATAAATCAGTTAAATAAATTTTCAAAAAGCCAGAACATTCATAAATTCAAAAAGTTCGAAAACTATTTGCAGTTTTGCGACTCTTAATCTTCCTATATGTTTTATATAGGCAAACTGTGCTTTGTCAAGGATAAAAGTAAACTTATCTCCAAAACTATGAATATTTGTCCTCGAATTCAAATATTATTTCGGTAAAATCCCTCAATATAATCTAACCATACAGGTATGTTACATTTACTTGTGAAATTTATGCGAGTATCGATTATGATTTAGTAGTAAATAATGTATATTATTTTTTTAGGAGACAAAATGATTAAAAGATGCTTATTTTTTATAATTCTTGCTATTAGCGGATGCTGCTTTTCTCAAAACCATCCAAACAGCGTTGTAATAGACCGAGTGCAAACCGATTGGGATGGCATCTATCCGATAAAAGCCGCGATTCTTGGCGATAACTATAATATAAATCGAATCTTTACAAGTATCGTCGATCAAATCGCGTCTATTTCCGAAAGCCTTGATTTGGCGATTTCCATTGGCGATCAAGCCGCTGGCGGTGATTCTGCTGGATATGCAAGATATCTTGCCATAATAGATTCGCTACCATTTCCATGGATAACACTTATGGGTAATCACGAAATAAATGATGAACATGGTTGGGACAGATTCATCGATATTTTCGGTCCACCGGATTTTTATTTTGATATAGGGAAATACCGTTTTATATGTTTAACAAATTGCTATCCTGCACCTGGACCAGTCTCCGCAGGAGAAAATGTTTACTACAAATTTACATCCTCCCAGTTGGATTGGCTCGAGAACCTTCTCGA
>JAUXEQ010000148.1 GCA_030620455.1 bacterium
ATAATGGATACAGAATGCTGAAAGTAGCCATAAGCGATTCTCCAACCGCATAGAGATAATTACCGTCGATATCGAGCGATTTCAAATTTGTAGCAGTGTCCGTTGTGGCTCTATTGCCTTCCCACTCGATGTGAGTAATACCGAAAGCATCGGTTCCAGAGGGGTCTCGTGTATAAATCGGACCTTGTCCATAAGCACAAAATACAAGCAGGACAACCACACCCATTAAAACCGCCAAATTCCTCCACTTCATAACATCCTCCTTTTTTTTATTATTTGAAAAAAAAATACTGCTCATTAGATATATATATACAGATTATAAATTTTTTCAAGGGGTGATTTTATAAGATAAATTAAATTAAGAATTTTATAAATCTTGCAACACTTCCAATAATAATTAAATTTTAATTTTCGAAGAATAGAAGCAATATGGGAAAAATTATCACCATAACAAACCAGAAAGGCGGTGTTGGGAAAACTACGTCCGCCATAAACATTTCTGCTTCTCTTTCGCAGGCAGGGAAGAAAGTCCTACTTATCGATATAGATCCGCAAAGTAATGCTACAACTGGATTAGGTATTATGATATCAAAAAATCAGCCTACTGTTTATGAGGTTCTGCTTGGAATTACCGATGTTAAAGATGCAATTATTCGAATCGAGGATTTCAGTGGTATGTGGATATTGCCGTCACACATAAGGCTTGTGGGTGCACAAGTAGAGTTACTTGAACGTGAAAATCGAGAGTTTATACTTCAAAAAATTCTAGCCAAACTCCGCAACCATCTCGATTATATTTTCATAGATTGCCCACCATCTCTCGGAATACTCACTATTAATGCTTTAGTTGCAGCTGACACTGTTCTCATTCCAATTCAATGCGAATATTATGCGCTCGAGGGATTGGGACAACTACTCGTAACGCTGCGACGTGTTCAGAGGTCCTATAATCCTAATCTTCGCATAGAAGGTGTTTTGCTGACAATGTTCGATCCACGTCTTAATCTCTCTAATCAAGTTGTTGAGCAAGCACAAAGCTATTTTGGCGATCGAGTATTTAAGACGATTGTACATAGAAATATAAGGCTCGCAGAAGCACCCTCTTATGGAAAACCGGCACTGCTTTATGATAAATCTTCAAGGGGTGCAAAGAACTATCTATCAGTTGCACAGGAGATAATTAATGGCTAAGAGAAAAACAGGACTTGGAAAAGGGCTCGATGCAATCCTTCCGGCAGACCTTGTGGATGAACTGGAGAAAAATAAAAGCAGAAGATTAGAAAATCTGCCAATACAGTCAATAAAAAGCAATCCAATGCAACCCCGCGAGGAATTCGATCCCACAAGTCTCAACGAGCTTGCTGAGTCTATTAAGGCTCAAGGTGTGTTGCAACCTGTTCTCGTAACACGCGACAGTGAAGGCGTCTATATCCTAATTGCCGGCGAGAGAAGATGGCGAGCATCCAAGATTGCTGGTCTTGACGAAATACCTGCAATTATAATTAACAGGAAGCTCTCACAGCAAGAATTACTGTTTATTGCGTTAGTTGAGAACCTTCAGCGTGAAAACCTCGACCCTATAGAGGAAGCCGAAGCCTATCAGTCACTCTCGCACCGTTTTGAACTTACACAGGAGGAGATTTCGGAACGTGTAGGCAAGAGTCGCTCAGCTGTTGCTAATACGATACGTCTGCTCAGGCTTCCTAAACCTATAATTTCTATGCTTAAGGAGAAAAAAATTACAGCTGGTCATGCCAGAGTTCTATTAGAGGAAAAAGATGAATCGCGACAACTTAGGCTTGCTAAACTTGCATCAGATAGAGGTTTATCTGTTGAAAGATTGGGAATTATTGTTCTTAGCAAGGATAAGCTAAAAAAACGTGCAAAAGGATTCAAGGACCCCGATACTGAGGCTCTCGAGGACGAAATTTCAATGCTGTTAGGCACACGAGTTGAGATTATCCGCAAGAAGCGTGGGGGAAAATTGGTTATAGAGTTTCTCAGCGATGAAGAACTTTTTGACTATGTAAAAAAACTGACTGTAAAGTAAGATAACAATCTACTCTAAATTGATTCGATATACTCACTCTAAGAATATTGACGTTATTGCTGTAAGTTGTAATAGTTAAAGTAATAATTATTTCAAGTATAGAACAGTTTTCATTTCTATATGATTATCGCACGTGATATTTACTAGATAAATACCTGAACATATAGATTCCTCCGGTTGCCAACTGTAATTCCGAAGACTTCTTGTATTAGTCCATTTAAACTTTTCACAATTTGGATTATTGGGTGTCGAAAAAACACATTTCCCATTCAAATCATATATCTCAATTGTAGCAGTTATTGGAGCTTGAATGTAGCATGTGGAATTGAATGGGTTAGGATAGATATTATAATCTGTAGATTTTGGCTTAATACCTTGTCCTTCTATAATATCTGTCAATCCAAGAGAATCGGTCTTAATAACATAACCGTTGTAATTCCCAGTATCAGTAAATCTTACTCTACCGACAAATAAATATCCACTATCGGCTGTAAGTAGAATTTTTTGACCTCGTTCATCCGAACCTAAACCTCCATATGTTCTACTCCAGATCTCCACACCCATTTCATCCGCTTTAACAATGCATAGCTGCTGACTCAATCGCGAGGTAAATTTTGAACCTCCTGCCATAACAATACTACCATCATCGCAGAGAATTGCATCCCAAGGATCGTCATCATAAAAAGTGCCATACGTTCTCGTCCAGATTGTATCCCCTTTATCGTCGATTTTCAGAAGCCAAAAGTCTTTCAACGGTGTACCAAAAGATTCAGTTGTTCCAAAAATGAAAAAAGTACTGTCGTCAATAATCAGAATGTCCATACCATAATCGAACTTATAGCCACCGTATTCCTTTGCCCATAACTTTCTTCCATTAGCATCAGTCCGAAGAATATAGCAATCGACATCCGTCTCTGTGTATTGAATTCCACCAGTAATTAAGAATCCGTCGTCGGATAACTGTTCAATGCTATATGCAGTTGTAGGGATTATCGAAGCATCTGTTGATGTCCAGATTGTATCACCTGTTGCATTAGTTCTAATCAGATATATGTTTGTAGTAGCAGGACCGAATGAACTTGTATAACCTGCAATCACAAAACCGCTGTCCGCAGTCTGAATAAGGTCAAGTGCCCAGTCATCACCAGTTCCGCCATAAGTTTTAGTCCATAAAATATCGCCTATCGAATCTATATTAACGAAGTACACATCATATCCAATGGAACCAAATGAAGCTGTTATTCCAACAATTGCAAAATTATCATTCGATGTCTTTATAACGTTAGTAGCCCCATCGAATTGCAGACCACCATAAGCTCTCGACCATATCGTATCGCCAAATTCGCTAATTTTGAGTATATATAGATCAAAAGGGGATGCTACACCTGGTTCAACAGCTCCTACAAGCAAATATCCATCATAGCATGCATGTGTTGCAGAAGTTAACGTAGTATTCACAGTTCCGCCATATTTACTCTCCCAACCCGCAAAACTATACGAGAAAACAACCACAATTAATAGTAAAATTATCACATGTTTCATAACACACTCTCCTCGAGAGCAAAATACAGCTATAGATCTTATGTATCTATCTATTATAAATATACTAAGATAAGAAATCATGTTAATTTATAGATTTATAGACAAAATCGCAATTGAATTCTACATGTATATTTAAATCAACAAAGCAATATTATTTCACCACAGTTAAATTGACTGCGGAGATATTTATTTTAAGAAATTGCCTTTTCAAATTACAATAGGATAACTGCCCATTCATTTCTATGTAATTTTAATACTATAAGAGCGTATATAACAATTAACATGAAGTTATTTAGTTACAGTAACAGTTCTGGAGTTAACAGTTATTACACCTACAAACATGCCTATAACGAAATCGATAGGTGTCACTTCAGTTCTAATTTCGTAGTTTGTTGCGCCACCAGCCATTGCGTGGGAGTCCACTTCATTAATAGGGATCAATCCCCATAGAACATACCATTGTCGTGCTTCAATCATATTATTTCCTGCAGGTCCGCTACCTATTTTGTGAATATGAGTGCAGCAACCCATAAAAACAAGTAATATAGATACGATTAGTAATACTACTATTGCTCTTTTCCACATAATTCTACCTCCTTAAATTGTTTTGGTTCGGCTAATCAATCTTATTGATCCAATTGAAGACTCGATAGATTTCACTTCAGATGGATAGTTATTTCTCGAAGTAATATAATCTAGTTGAATTAGATTGTTCATCGAACCCTCGAATAGCAGCTTGAATGTAACTAAATTTTCCTTAAGAATAAGATATTGTGTAAATACAATGTTATTGTTTTTAAATCTTTCTTTTTTAATATCCTCTTTTTTGAATTTTTCTTCTATCAATTTACAATAAGCTTCCATTTCTAAAACAGAATCACTTTTCAAACCTATTGAAATTACACTTAACAAACATTCCTTTTCCTGATTCATAAAAATGAAAATTGGTAGAAATTTGACATTATCTGTTTGCTGCTCAGAAAACTTGGCTGTGATTTTTACTAACATTTCGGGGGTTATCAATTTCCAATCAAGTGGTGGATTAAGCTGAATCCCATTTATCGTATCTTTAACAGTATCTTCGATTCTTGTTGAATCAACATAGAAATGCAACTCATGCACAGCGTTTGAATTTGTCTCATCTTTTTTCTGTTTTCGAGAGCAAGACAAGAA
>JAUXEQ010000223.1 GCA_030620455.1 bacterium
GCTTAGGAATATTGTAAAGAAAACTAAATCGTATGAAAATGCTATCCCAAATTCCCTCCCACCCGATACTGCAGCTTATTTTCAAGTACTCTGTGTTTCTGGTATGTGTGGAGCAGGTGTAATGTACGATGCAAGAGATGAAGCTAAAATGTGGAGTTTTGCAAATCAATTCCCAATCGAGCCTGTTAATTTCACAGATTATTATCTAGTTGGTAAAGACAAACCACCAACTTTATCTTGGGATAATGTGATCCTTGTAGACACTTTCAGTACCGACACTGCTGAAGCCAGAGTCACAGGTGAAAGCATTGTAAATCAAATTAACAACGGTAGATTCTGGGTAATTCATTATAATCATGGTTGGGCAGGCGCATGGGGTTGGGGACAATTCGATAAGGAAGACATTGATGATATTTCTGAAGGAGTCAATTCGTTTTATATCGTCCATAGTTGCTATACTGGAGAATTCTGGCACAAGGATTTTGATTGCATAGGTGAAGAACTCACTAATGCTGCGAATAAAGGTGCAATTGGTTACATTGGCGCTGTTCGTACAAGCACAAAAGGCGATATAATGATTAAAAATATGTTTAAAAATTACTATTCACTTGCTGGCGAAATTTGTGCTGCAAAATATATCGATAAAACTGAATATACTCTTTTTGGTGATCCAGCTCTGAAAATCATTCCTTCATTTGGTCTTCCAAATCTCACAGCAGGCAAAATAAAAATGAGTTCAACACCGTTCTACAAGGGATGCACCTTAGAAGTCTGCATTTCAAATCTATCTGAAGTAGCAGTTGAAAGTTCTTTTGTTTTTAAGACAATATTTTATTCTTTCTGTGACAGCTATGTTACGTATGACACATTGCCTTTTCTGGGAGCTTATCCTGATACTGCAGTTTATTTCATTACTCGAGATGCTCCTCATCCATTATATAACAGATTCAAAGTTGAGGTTGATATTTATAGCGATATTAATGAATGGAACGAAAGCGATAATATTATAGATACAAGCTATATAATTATGTTCTTTCCCGATTCTTTCTCTAACTTGCCAAAGCTAAACTTATGCAGCGGCGATCCACAAGACATCACCGATTATACTTTCTGCGAAAAGTTAACTTGGATTTTTAGTTCAGATTCGATAAAATTAACATATTTTGACAATTCAACTCAATCATATAATTTTCACAGCTGCAGCACATGGTCACCAGAGAAATTCATGGGATTTTGGTTCTATCATGATAGTCTGAGCTGGATAAATAGCGAACTTAGAATAAATTTTTTCAATCCTGAATCGATTCCCGACACCATAATTACGTTTCTTGAAGGCTGGAATTTATTCGGACCGTGGGATATTCCAATTCCTTCCTCATATATTCATTCTTATACACATTTAAACCTAACAATATGGGATTGGGATAGAATTAATTCAAAGTATATTAGAGCAGATGATTATCTCGAACCTTCAAGAGGATATTGGCTCTATGCTCATGAGAACACTGCAATCCACATAAATTGTGACATCTTTCGTGCATGTACAACAGATACTCTTTTACTTCCACAATATGCATGCACTTTAACAGCGACCGACGTCTTGGATGATACCATTTCTGTTTTGATTTTTGGAATGGATACGGCGGCATTAAACACTTTGGACAGGAAATTCGATGTTCCTTATCCTCCTTTCCCACCCACTTTCGATCCGGATAGAGATAAAGCTGTTTTGATTGACAATTTCGGTCCAACTAATGTCAGACTTATCGTCGATGTAAAGCAACTCACCGAAGGTCAGGTTCATATCCATAAAATTAAAGTATTAGGGAATGATACAGTTTCTATCATCGCCAATTTACCCTCGAGTTTAGCCGGCTTTATACAAAAGGGAAATTGTTGCTGGAACCTTATTAATAATGGTATAATCAAACTTGCTCCCGGAAATTATTTAATTAAACTTTGGAGAGAGACTTATATGCATAACATCGACATCGATGCAGCATTACTTGGCTGCGACAGTGTGATACCTTTCCCTCAAGTTAATGAAGACATACCCTCAGACAATACAAACGCTCGATAGACTCGTTTTTTCGCTTAACCCTTAACCGTTTACATTCGAAATAGCCAAAGCATGTAAACTATAAAAGTTCAAATAAAGATTATGCTTAATTAGGTCCGAACCTTTATACTCGGGCTTAAAGTAAGCCTATCTAAAAACAGGATTAATCTATTTTTCGTAATATAGACGGAATTTCATAATCTTCAGGTGCAAAATCCATTAGTCCTGGCGATTTAATTTTTTCCACTTCTTCAAAATCAGCATCAACTTCAGTCTCCATATCATCGATCTCTTTTCCCGAATCATCTTTCATAAACTCAGATTCCGGCACAAAATTTGGGTTTCGAGTAGTATATAATTTATTCTCAGGCGCATCATTATAAGTTGTATTGGTCTCTTCGGTTGAATTATCACCTTCCGCATAGTCGAAGCTTCTTGAAAACCTTTGAGCCGCTGTAACCGGTGCTCTCATACGACGGTTTCTCTGATTCTGCTGGAATCCTGCTGCGATTACTGTAATTCGAACCTCATCCTGCTTATCATCATCGACAACGACACCAAAAATTATGTTTGCCTCTGGACCAGCCTGTTCAGCAATTAAATTTGCGGCATCAGATGCCTCAGCAAGACTCAACGATAGATCTCCTGAAACGTTTATTAATACACCCTTTGAACCGGTTATATTAAGATTCTCGAGAAGAGGACTGGAAATTGCATTCTTGGCTGCTTCGATAGCACGATTCTCACCAGACGCAAAACCTGTACCTATTAGGGCATCACCGCCCATTCCTTCAAGGACAGTTCTTACATCCGCGAAATCGAGGTTAATCATTCCCGGTTTGGTTATAAGCTCTGAGATTCCTTGGGTTGCATGAAACAGAACTTCATCTGCCATAGCAAATGCTTTCAATATTGGCGTATCTCTATCAACAAGACTTAACAATCGCTCATTAGGAATAATTATCAGCGTATCAACGATGCTTTTAAGCTCTTCAATCCCTTTTTCCGCATTGAGTTGTCTACTTTTTGCTTCACACTTAACAGGTTTTGTTACAACAGCTACTGTGAGAATACCAATTTCTCTGGATAGTTTAACAAGTACTGGAGCTGCTCCTGTTCCTGTACCACCTCCCATTCCTGCTGTAACAAATAACATATCCGTTTCTTCAAGAAACGATTTTAATTGATCCTCATCCTCCTCTGCAGCTTTCCTTCCAATTTCTGGGTTTCCTCCTGCACCAAGACCTCTGGTCATCTTTGAGCCTATATGAATTTTCATAGGTGCAGCACATCGGTCCAGTGCCTGAAGATCGGTATTTACTGCGAAGAAATCCACTCCGTATAGCCCAGATTCGATCATTCTTGTTACGGCATTGCCGCCAGCGCCGCCGACACCAAAAACTTTTAACCGAGCTACTTTTCTTACATCGAATTCCTCTGGAGCTAATTCAAAAGACATAACCCCC
>JAUXEQ010000107.1 GCA_030620455.1 bacterium
ATAACTGATATGATGCGACGAGAAGTTCGGTTGCATAGCGGAGGTGAAATTGTCATCGATCAAACGGAAGCCCTAACAGCGATAGATGTTAATTCAAGTAGATTCATAGGCAAAAAGAAATACCAAAATACAATTTTTAAAGTTAACCTCGAGGCTGCTGAGGAAATTGCCCGACAGTTGAGACTTCGCGATATTGGTGGACTTATTGCTATAGATTTTATCGATATGGAGGATCAGGATAACATTAAAAAAGTAGAAAAAGCATTTAAGACAGCTATTAAAACTGATAGAGCACGCAGGAGAATTCTTCCTATAAATGAGTTCGGAATGTTGATCCTAACTCGAGAGAGAATCGAACAATCCGTTTTAACTCAAATAACCGAGATGTGCCCGACCTGCAGAGGTTTAGGTCGAATATACTCACCCAGCACAATGGTGGCAAATATAGAACGATGGTTAGTCAAAGCTAAAGGGAAATATAAAGACAATGTTCTCCTTCTAATTCATCCCCAAGTTGCCGAGGAACTTCTATCCGACAACGGTCAACGAATAAAGGATTTCAAAGAGGAATATGGCATTAACTTAACTGTCTTTGCCGATGATTCTCTGAGTCCTTATAAATTTAGAATAATAGAAACCGAGATGTTAAATGAGAAAAAGAAATCCCAAAACTTACTTAATGTTTAATAATACTAAATAGGTAGAAATAATGTTAGATATAGCGTTGCAACTCGGGCTCTCAGAGGATGAATTCAATCGAATTGTTAAAATATTAGGAAGGGAGCCTAATTACACCGAATTAGGAATTTTCTCCGTAATGTGGTCTGAACATTGCTCATACAAAAGCTCATCGATACATCTAAAACGATTTCCCAAGTCCAGCGACCGAATAATAGCAGAACCAGGAATGGAAAACGCCGGTGCACTGAGACTAAAGGACAATTGGGCTGTCGTCTTTAAAGTAGAAAGTCATAACCATCCCTCAGCCATCGAGCCGTTTCAAGGTGCTGCTACAGGTGTTGGCGGTATATTAAGAGATGTTTTCTGTATGGGTGCATATCCGATCGCGTGTCTTAACTCACTGAGATTCGGAGAATTAGACGATCCGGTTGTTAAACACCTGTTCGATGGTGTTGTCAGAGGAATAGCATCTTATGGCAATTGTTTTGGCGTGCCTACAGTAAGCGGTGAAGTTTATTTCGAACCTTCATACACTGGGAATCCAATCGTTAATGCAATGGCAGTAGGATTAGTGCAGATTGACAAAATGATCTCAGCTAAAGCTAAAGGTCCAGGAAATCCTGTGGTTTATATCGGGTCATCTACCGGCAGGGACGGAATTCACGGGGCATCGTTCGCATCTTTTGAGTTATCCGAAACATCAGATAAAGATCGACCGTCAGTACAAATTGGCGATCCTTTTACAGAAAAAATTTTACTTGAAGCCACTCAGGAAATAGCAATGCGTAACCTCGCTATTGGTATGCAGGACATGGGAGCAGCGGGTTTAACCTCGTCCAGTGCCGAACTGGCAGCAAAGGGTGGTGTCGGTATCGAACTCGATCTCGATAAAGTTCCCTTAAGGGAAACTGGAATGACACCATACGAAATCATGCTCTCTGAGTCTCAGGAACGAATGTTGCTCATCACCGAAAAGAAAAATCTCTCTGAGATTGAATCGATCTTGAAGAAATGGGATTTAAATTACTCTGTAGTAGGTAAAGTTATTAAAGAAAATGTGTTACGCCTTTTGTGGCGTAATGAAATCGTAGGTGAAATCCCAACAAATTCACTGCAGGCTGGAGATGGTGCTCCAATATATAATCTACCGCAAGCTGAACCTATTCTTGCCGATGATGCGCAATCAGAAAAATGTGATGATATTCTGGATAAGATCAGCATTAAAGAAATATTACCGAAACTATTAGGGATGCCATCGATAGCGTCAAAACGATGGGTGTATCAACAATATGATTATCAAGTCGGAACGAGAACTGTAATGCTCCCCGGGAATGGCGATGCTGCAGTTATGAGAATTCCAGAGACTGGGCAATTTCTTTCAATCTCGATAGATGGGAATGGTGCATATTGTTATTTAGACCCATACATCGGTGCAGCTATAGCTGTTTTAGAAGCAGCTCGGAATGTCGCAGCTACAGGTGCTCGACCAATAGGAATTACAGACTGCCTTAACTATGGAAATCCACAAAAACCCGAGGTTATGTACCAGTTCTCCCGTGGTGTTGATGGTATTTCCGCTGCTTGCAAAGCTCTTTCTATTCCTGTTACCGGTGGAAACGTAAGTTTTTACAACGAATCACCAAAAGGTGCGATCTTCCCGACGCCTACTATTGGAATGATTGGATTGATAGAGAATGAAAGTCATATTACTCCAATGGCATTTCAAAAATCAGCGGATTCAATCGTTATTTTTGGTGAGACAAGCAAAGAATTAGGAGGATCCCAAATTCAAAAACTTCTGTGTGGTAGTTACTCAGGGAAACCGCCTAAGGCAAGAATTAAAGAACATAATCGAATTATTAATTTCCTTTTAGAGCTTATACATGAGGGAAAAATCCATGCAGCTCATGATGTTTCTGAGGGTGGAATTGCAATATCTCTATCGGAAATGTGTATTAATTCTATCGGTATCGGTGCTGAAATTAATCTACCAAATTACTTGGAAAACGGTGTTTACCTGTTCTCAGAAAGTCAGGGAAGGTTTATTTGCGAGGTTAGTTCAGATTATGTTGAGAATATTCTTCAAACAGCAAATGGAAAGCAAATCACGTGTGAAAAAATCGGCATTACAATCGATGATCAGTATTTAAAAATCAATAAACAAAGATTTGACTTTGAAGAACTAAAAGAAGTTTATGAAAGCTCGATAATGAATGCTATATAATTTTCGTTGTGCATTTTAAGTTTTATTACTAAATTTTTCAAATGTTTTTATTCATAACAAAAAGGCAAGCCATTGCTGCCGCGATATTTCTTTTTATAATGTTAGAAATACCGTTTGTCATATTCGTTGCAGCTCAAGATGGCAATAAACCAGTGATTCTGGAAAGCGAATTTGGAACTGTTAACAACAGTCAATCATTAACTGATACTCTTAAAGGAATAACGATCGAGAATGACAAAATCCATTTCTATGATAAGTTTATAATAATGGATGAAATAATATTAGCGCCAAATACAAAAGATTTTGATACTTTAGAAAATGTTAAAAAAACCGATTCGCAAAGAGAATACGACACTATATCTGAATATAAGGACTCAAGAATTGATATAAACCATGCAGACTTAGAGAAATTAATATCTCTTCCGGGTATAGGACCTGTTCTTGGACAAAGGATCATTGATTATAGAGAAAAAAATGGTTATTTTAAAAAGATAGTCGAACTGAAAAAAGTTAAAGGAATCGGTTCGAAAAAGCTGGAAAAATTAGAAAAATATATAATAATAGAATTGTAGAAAGGAGTATCCTGATGCGTAAAGGGTTGATGTTGTTAGATGTAATAATACTAATTCTCGCAGTTGCACTTATTGCTGCGTTAGTTACTCCCAAGCTCAGGGTAGAAAAGGAAGCTAAAATAAAGGAACTTTCAAGACAGCGAATGCTTTGGCTCTCGGAAGCTGAGATGAATTATTTTGAAACAGCTGCTGGCAGAATCACTCCTGAAGAAATTGAATCTTTAAAGGCACTAATAGTTGAAAAAAAGAAGGGAGCCAAATCAGCTGAAGAAGAAGCTCCCATTCTAAGATATTTTACCGATAACGTTGAGGACTTGATAAAATTTCTGCCGGAAGACGCTGACACTATGGACATTGGAGTTGATCCTCTTGACAGTAGAGAATTTATTATCGTTGCCAGAGATTCCTTTTTCTTTTCTATAAGTTCACCTAATGGTTTCGGACAGATAATATTAGGTAATCCCACATGGGAAGAATAGCCGAGGAGTATTATATTTTCTTATATGAGGTTAAATGAGCAAGAATGTTCTGGGTGTCTATCTAAGCGATTACAAAATAGTATGTGCTGAGGTTAAGGTTGGAAGACCCCCAAAAACCGAGAAAGTAGCCGCATGGCCTATTCCAAAGGGTTCTATTACCTTTGGTTCTATTAATGATCTTGATAAAGTAGCGGAATCACTTATTAGCTTGTTGGATAGACTTGGAGCTACAACTTATAATGCCGTTTTAAATCTTCCTACAAATTTAGTAGGAATTAAAACCATTCCGCACGAAGAAGGTTACACTAAAATTACAGAAGACCAAATTGCATGGGAAATGTCCCTTCATATGAACGAGCCTGTGGAAAATCTCGTAACTACTTGCTTTCAAACACCATATGGGTTAGTGATGTCTGCATCACTGAATAGATACCTAATAGAAAGAGGTAAAGTACTTGAAAAAGCTGGCTTATTCGTGGAATCCATAGATCCTCAACCTATCGCCGACTTTAACCTTATGACTGTTTCCAGTGCTGCAAGACAAAAATTAAGCCTTGTTGTAGTTAACGTCGAAAAGTATTATTCTCATGTTATAATTTTCGATAAAGGTAAATTCTTCTTTGGAACTAATTTCTTTGTGTCATCAGATATGTTAGGCAAAAATGAAAGCACGAAACTTAATGACGAGATTGCCGAATCAATTAAACTGTCTATAGGAGCATACATTCTTAAGGAACCGTCATTTCAGGCAAATGGAATTGTATACTTTGGATTTCCAATTTCGGAAGCTGCAAAACAAGGAATAAGCGAAAGACTAAACATTAAAGAAATAAAGCCAAAGGATATTTTCCCAAAGGGAATAATGTCTGTGAAACAAAAGACCGGACTAACAATAAGCGAAGTATTGCCGGTAATTGGATTGGCATTACAAATGTATGAGTAAATTCAAATGGCGGATATGATATACATAAATCTTTATCGCTCACAAAGTGCGCCAGCTCCGTCTTTGAGAGCTTCGTCATCCCGAAAAGTCTATACTTCCTTCCTGCTCGTATTGTTCTTTTTGACAATTTCATCTGTTGCATACTTTGTGATACCGGAAACTTTTCCTGAACCACCAGTTGCTGTTGAGGAAGTGGCTGTAATCGATGAAACTCAGGAGACTGATCACAAATCTACGGAGGAAGGAGTCGCTGAATCGAAAGTTCAATGGGCAAGTTTTTTCGAAGCTATCCTAAATTTTTCTCCGGAAAAAATTGTATCAAACGGAGATAAAGGCGTTCTTATGACCTTTATAACAAAAAAATCGACTCAAGCCGAAAGCTTAAAACAGGCATTGAATTCCGCAAATATTGTCTCACACATTATCGATACCTCAACTACAAAAAAAGGATTTCAATTCATCATAAAGTCCAAATTCCCCTCTGATACCAACGTTGTCCAAGTGAGATCCGTAAAAAATATTGAAAGAACTCGAGTATTAATCAAGATTGACTCGATTGCCCTATCGATGGATCTCAAACTGCCTAAACTTCGCGATATGGTTTCAATCGATAAAATCGACAACTCAGAGGTTTTGCTTTATAAACTATATGCAACCGGTTCACTCGAATCCGTAGCAGACCTTATTTTTGAAATCGAGGACATGAATGAAGCTGTTACACCGAAAAAAATTCTTCTCACCAGGTCAAAAAAGAATTACGACTTACA
>JAUXEQ010000116.1 GCA_030620455.1 bacterium
GTACTTTTTGCCAATATTTCATCAATTCGCTCACGGATTATCTTATCTACTGAATCGTCAAATGATTGCTCCAAAATAGCTACCTTAGGTTTTTTATCTCTCCATAAGTTTAAATCGACCGATTGTGGATCTTCTGAAATCATCGTAGCATCAAATTTATCCGGTCCAGCAATAACAGAATATAATAATGCGGAATCCAGAACATCACGAGTCAGAAATCCAATCTGATCCAATGAACTTGCAAATGCAACAAGTCCATATCTCGATATTCTACCGTAGCTCGGTTTAAATCCCACAATACCAGAGAATGCTGCTGGTTGCCGTACTGAACCACCGGTATCCGAGCCCAAAGCCACAGCTGCCATGCATGAAGCTACTGCAACTGCAGAACCACCAGAAGAACCACCGGCTACACACTCGTTATTAAATGGATTTATCGTTGCTCCGAAAATAGAATACTCCGTTGATGAACCCATGGCAAATTCATCCATATTAGTTTTTCCAATTATTGTAGCACCCGCGTTTTTAAGTCGACTAACAGCTGTTGCGTCATACGGAGGTATAAAACTTTCAAGCATTTTCGAACCACAGGTTGTTCTCATACCTTTTGTAATAATGTTATCTTTAATCGCAATTGGTATACCAGCCATTTGGGACTGAGAATTAAAACCGTGGTGAGTGATATCGCAATCAACGGTAATAAATGCATTTAAATTGTTGTTAAATTCGAAAATATTATTGCAAAAAGAATTAAAAACCTCTCTTGGGTCAAGTTTACCAGAATGTATAAGATCGACTAATATATGGATCGGAAGTTCAACAATTTGCATACAAGCTCCTCCTAAATTTCTGTCAATTTACCATAGGTTACAATAAAATCAACAAGTAATTACAACTATTAATTTCAACATATCAACAAAATGAAACTATATTGAATATTTTCAAAAATCAAAAGAAATAAGGTTAATGGAAATATTAAGAGTTCAAAAACCCGAAAAGAAATTGACAATACATTTGTATTGAATTTATTCTATATATGAGATTTTGGGAGAAAACATAATACAATTTTTCACACAGTGGAATCTTTCAGGGCTTATTAGTGGAATAATTGTTATTGCAGGCGTGATAATCTTCGCTGGTTCAAAGTTATCCAAATTGGGTGACGAGATTTCAGAGGTTAGTGGGCTCTCGAGTTCATGGATAGGACTAATATTTCTTGCAACCATAACCTCGATACCTGAATTAGCCACAAGCATCACAGCAGCTATAACAGGAAGCCCCAATATTGCAGTTGGAAATATTTTTGGTAGCAATATGTTTAATATGTTAATCATAGCAATTTTGGATTTCCTTCAAGGTCCAGGTCCGGTAATGCTCTCTGTGAGTGCAACTCAAATTCTACCAGCTTCACACGGTGTTTTTTTAATGGCTCTTGCAGCCACTGGGATATTTGCCTCAGATCAGATTCAAACTCTTACTGGTAATCCCAATGACCCATTCGCAACTGCAATTGGTTTCGTATTCAGTGCCTTTATATTGTTAGGTTGGATTGTTGGAGCAATCATAATCTTTAATGCAGAAAAGGCGACTGTATCTGACGAAAAATTCTTTAAGATACCAGATAAGAAAAAGTTACGAAATCTAATACTAAGATTTAGTATTGCTGCTATTGCTGTAATTATTTCAGGGATTATCTTAATAGGACTCGCAACTGCTTTTGCGAATACGGATCTAAATCCATCTGGACAAGAATTTAAATTAGGTGGAAGCATTGTTGGTACAATTATTGTTGCAATTATTACATCTCTGCCAGAATTAGTTGTTGCAATCAGTGCCTATAAAATTGGAGCAATGAATATGGCAGTTGCTAATATCTTTGGCAGCAATACATATAACATGCTTCTTTTCCCAATTATGGATATTATAATGCGGAAAAGCGTTATTGCAAGTGTTGATAGTACACATATAATTACAGCATCATTTGGAATTATTCTTATTTCAATTGCCATTATGGGTGTTATTTATAGATCGAGGAAAAGTTTCCTGTATTTAGGCTGGGATGCTTTAGCTATATTAGCTTTTTACGTAGCAGGAATATTCATTTTTTCTGAAATTACTTTTAGAATGCCCCATTAATGCATCAAATCCCCTAATCTTTCGCTTATGTATTGACCAAAGAGAATTCGTAATTAAATTAGACTGGTTCCGGATTTTTAAACGTTGATTAGAAACGATAACGGAACTCAAACCTTAACAAAGGGGTAATTTTGATTAGTAAAACAAGAACAAGATTTGAATTAACTCTATTAGTTATGATTTCAATTATTATGCTCGATGGTGGTTGTGCAGAAAAAAAATTACGTTATGATGGAAGGTTTATCTCTGTTAATGTATCAAAAATGCCACTCGACGAATTTCAATCTGACGGATGGACAATCTTAGCCTTCGAAAGTAAAACTAATAATGACTATAGTGAATATGAGTTCTGGCTCTTTAAAAATAATAAAAAAATTAGAGAAATAAAATTAATCAGAGATAAGGACGATAAATTCTATCTTCGTGAACAAGCTGGTTCAAAAGTTAAAAATCATGCTGTTTTCTTTGCGCCACCAGTGTATGATGCTGTGAAAGAAAGTCTGAGAACATCGTTGCTCACAGAATAATTATAACAGATGAAAAGAATTAAACTTAATGAAAAATACGAAATTTTAAAAATAATAACAGATTTCATAAATTATGGTATACAAATTGCTAATAATTATAAGAAAGGAGTATAATTCAACTAATTAATTCGCAAAATTAGGATATTATGCACACCAGAATCTTTCTAATATTTTTGTTATGTTTTTTGGTTTCCTCTGTATTAGGTCAATGGACCATACATCTCGAGGAAAAAGGTCGATATTTCCTCCCACTCAAGGATCGACTCGAGCCAGATCCATTAGAGTTAGGAGAAAATATTGCTTCTTTAAACTATAATGCAGTTCCCATAGAACGTTGGGCTGTTGCTAATTTTGAATTAGGAGTAATATTTCTTCATGAAACAATAAATGGAATTGAAGTTTATGCACCCCGAGCTATCTCTATAGAAGAATTCATGTTTGATTTACAATGGGCTGAATGGAGAAAAAGTCTTAGAACAACACATAAAGAATATAAAGAACGGGGAGTGAAGTTTGAAATTCCTATGGAACTACCACCTGGTTTAAGAACATTTATCGGCACTGGTGGAGCAGGACTTGGAGTTTCAGGTTTATATAAAGTTACAATGGCTGGTCGAAGTCAATGGAAAAATACCGAGAATTATTATGGGAGCAAATGGCCACAACTTCAGATGGAACAGGAATCTCGATTCACTATTACTGGAAATATAGGTTCCAAAATCGAAGTACGAGTGGATCAGGACAGCCATCGTCAAACCGAACTGGAAAATACTTTAAATATCAAATATACCGGTGAAGAAGATGATGTAATTCATAACATAGAAGCCGGGAATACAACATTATCGTTACAAGGAGCTGAGCTTGTTGGATATAGCGAACAAATTCAAGGTCTTTTCGGCATTAAAAGCGAATTTCAGGTAGGCGATTGGAATATCACTGCAATCGCAAGTCAGGAAAAAGGTAACACTCGACAAATTACTGTCAGACCTGAAATTGATAAAAGAAATGTTAAGAGATACGATTATGAATACAAGAAGAGAACTTATTTCTATATAGAGGATATTTTCGCATCTCACACAGCATCTGGCGACTCTATAATGGAATTTGAATTATATATAACAAGCGATGATCCAAGATATAGTTCCGACCTTAGCACAACTTTAGGTGCAGCCTTTATAAATCCTATGGATGTTATAGGATATCCAGATAGTGTCGTAGGTTATTTTAAAAAAATTGACACTGATCGGTATTATTATTCTCCACGAGGTGGTTGGTTTCGACTTAAAAGTCCCGCATATGATGGAGAAGTTCTTGCAGTTAAATATGTCATAAAACGACCAACAGGCATAATCGATTCGGTGGGAGCAATTCGTGATTCAAATTACATAATTCTAAAATTAATCAAACCTGCTAATATGTCTCCATCCCACCCATGCTGGGAATTAGAATGGCGTAATGTTTACGATCTTGGTAAAACAGATATCGACCTTCTTACGACTTACATAAAACTCTTCAGATATTTTGGTAATTCTACTGACACAACAAATTCAATCCCAAACAATCCATTTGTTTACTTGCTTGAATGGTATGGCATGGACAGCCTCGACGAAAATGGAAATCCTGAATCTGACGGTTTAGTGGATCAAAACCTAAGATTTCTGGATCCTGCAAGAGGTGAATTAATTTTCCCTGTCCCACACCCCTTCGACCCAAAAGAAATCGATTTATTACTTTCACCTGCTCTGATCGATTTCCCCGATTCTTTGAGAAATCCTTTGATATACAGTTCTACAGATATAACTGAAATGAGTGAAAATTCTCATATGTTTATTTTTGGTGAACTCAAAGGCTTCAGCTCGCAACAATCCTTAGGTACATATAGTATTATAAAAGGAAGTGAAGTAGTAACACTCAACGGGGAAAAACTTATTCGAAATCAAGACTACACGATTTTATATGAGATTGGACAGATAAGATTTATATCAGATAGAGCAAAAGATCCTAACGCTAATATACGTATAACTTTCGAAGCTCAGCCATTTTTCTCTATCAAGCAAAAAACACTTTTAGGATCGCGCATTAAATATGAACTCGGTGACGACTCCTGGTTTGGGTTTACTGGTTTATATAAAAATGTTACTTCTCCTATAGAAAGACCTCAGGTTGGAAGAGAGCCTACCAGTGCATATATATTAGATACTGATCTCAGACTATCGGCTGATGTACCTTTTCTCACAGAAATGGTGGATGCAATTCCACTAGTTCAAACAGATGTTCCATCCAAAACAGTATTCAAGGCTGAAGCCGCAAAATTGTATTCTACCCCAAACACTTCTGGTGAAGCCTACATCGATGATTTCGAAAGCAGCAGAATGAGAAGCTCGATTTCAATTATCAGAACAAACTGGACTTTAGCAAGCCCACCTCTAGATTTTGAAAACCAGAACCGAGCTAAGGTTATATGGTTCAATCCTTATGTTAAAGTGCATTCTGCAGAAGTATTCCCCAACCGTATTACAACAGGTAGCACAAGTACTATGGATTACCTTAAATTTCAATATTTTGACACAACAACTGTTGCACCTGATTCCATGGTTTGGGGAGGTATTATGCAATATCTTAATTCCTCGTATCATGATCAACATAATACTCAATTCATGGAGATTCGGATAAGGGGAAATGTGGGAATTCTTACCATAGATATCGGTGTTATA
>JAUXEQ010000270.1 GCA_030620455.1 bacterium
CTTCGTTAGACTCGAGACTATAGCGAGATCTTCGACCTCTCACTATGTTCATCTCGCTACCCTCGATATCTTCGACGAGACTTTCAGCAGGCAGCGATAAAATAGCAGATTACAGTGGTGTATACGACAGGAAGATAAGGGGTAGAATGAAAAAACACTTGACATTGGCGTGTCGGATGATGTATAATATGGTGTGTAAAAAAGAAGGGGAGTGATCCCCACTAAAGAATTGTGAGGACAGACTTTAAGATGCTTCTACAAAAAAATGAGCTTTTTTTCCATTTAGCTTGGAACATAACAAGGACGGGATAAAAATGAAATCAAACAACTCGGAAAAGTACCTAATCGATTATTACCAATGCTTCCAATTTCTGCTGAAAATATATAGCGTTATTTTCGCAAGTATTATCTTGAGTGTCTGAATAAATTAGTATATGGATCAACAAGAAGAACTACCTCGGATTGATTATTACTATGAAACACTCCATAATCTCCGCGTAGCTATCAATATACTACCAGTTGAACTACGTGGTCATCCATGGGATGTAAGTCGCATTGATAAGCTATTTCGCATGTTGACCGAAGTTGAAACCTACTGGAATAATGATTCAATAGATGAATTTCGCAGAGTACAGAGGAATCTTGATATTGATATAAGAGAAATACTCAACGAATTTGAACAGTCAATTAGCATTGCGTTATCAGATATAATTGATCCCAAAGAATTTACAAAAGTTTCGAGACAAACAAACGATTCCCTTCTAATTAAACAATTTGAAAAGGACCTAAAATCACTTAATCACGCGCTTATTATTATTGAACGCTCATCCCATAGTCTAGAACTACTTTCTTGTACGAATTTGGAATTTTTACATGCGACAAAAGACTCTCTAAATTATCCAAATATCGAAGCGATTGAACCAGATGTTGTACGTCATACCAGCAAAGACACCATTACGATTTCCGATGGCAAAAAGAAACCAGAGGTAAGACGTGGGACAAAAGTTGAGCCGCCTGAAATTAGGCTCAGAAGATTCCACTTTAGAGGAAAAAATAAAGAACTGCGGAAAAAACTTGGCACTAATTTTCCAAAATGTCGATATCATCAAATTTTTCAAGAAGCTGATGAAATTGCTGGCGATAGTGAAGATTATAGCATGTTTACAAATTGCGCTAAAACAGTGATTCGTATGGTAAATATTGAATACGGTTGGTTGCGTTTACCAAGATTAATATCACAGCAGTTTCACCAAGAAGTGTCTATAATTTTAAGAGCACAAAAGGCAGAATGTTGCTGCAAAATAGACCATGACCGCAGCCTTGTTTATGGAGATGTCGTCACATCATTTTTGTTATTAAATAACTTTGTCATTCCAGGAACAGTCCTTAGACTTAAAATTTCTATAGGCACAGCCACTATCCATATAGAGACAATCAAACAATCAACACGTATTACAGACATAAAATATTGGACACTCGGAAAGGGACGAGCTATAAAGAAGATAATCCCCGAAGTAAGATTCCCCTATTTAGTAGACAAAAGAATCTACAAATCTGAAAAGACATATTGTGAAATAATACCAATTAAGTATGGCATATTGACTGTAATGTATGATACCATGGAGAAAAGTAGCGTATATCCTAACGGTAGACCTCTTGATATGAATGAAATTTTTAATCAAGTTAATGACGAGAGGTCAGTTTCGTATGCAGCAATACAATGGATGCTTTATGGAATGGATTGCTTTATGCAAATTAGTGCAAACAAGTGGTTACTTGTAAAGAAGCAAGATATTAGCATTTCAGTTGATCGCCAAGACGCAGAAGAATGTTCGTCAGATAATAATGTTAAGGTGCCACTGATAACAGAGACAAAATTTGAACACATTAATGAAAAAGAAAGAGGTGGTTTAGATCCACATGAAAGTAAGAGTGCAATGAAAAGCACAGGTAGAGTATTACTTGAGTACCTCTTAATTACTGATAAAAAACGATTAGGCGAAGAACGAGCAGACATTATAGATCAATGGAAGGGAGAATATGCGATGGGATTCATAAAGGATATCCTTGCTGTAAACAGAAACCAAGTAACAGAGTCTGGCGGCAAATACTACATAGATAAATACAAAGTTGAAATTGAATTTAATATCGGTCGCGTTACTAAAAACGAATTGAAATTAGAAATTGAATTTCGGCCTAAGAAATATATTTGTACTATTGGTTTTATTCCGAATAATCAATCAATAACACTAGGCATTGATTATTGTTTACCAGATAGAGATCAACGATGCTATTTTCTCTGGTTAAAGGGGAAAAAACCAGAGGAATGCCATGCTTTAAATAATTTGTATAAAAGGTTAGAAGAAATAAGAAATAGTAAGGATTTTATAATTGTAGATGGCATAAAATATATCAGAGATACAATATTTGAAATTATGAGAATTATAGGAAAATATACAATATTAGAGGAATATGATGAATTTAATAAACAGCATTCTGATGATTTTGTATATAGTTATTACAACCCATTAATAGATGAGTTGAATAAATATCTAACAAATGAACTGCGGTCAAACTTAAAAATACCAAGGTCTACCTATTCTAATAAGTATATATGTCGACTAGAAATAGATGGAAACGAATTTGCGGTTCTTTTCAAAAATCCTAATGATGAAAATAAATACTCGGTTTTTTCAAAACCCGTAAAAGAGAACACAAGTTCCCAATTTCCCTATGATAAAGAAAAATTTAATAAATACTTTGGTGAAATTAATATTAATTGTGATGATTACAAAGGAGACATTATAGTAATAACAGAAAATAAAAAACTTACAACAACCAGAAATTACGAAATAATGTATAATCTTCTTGATTTATTAATGCGCTCATTTATTCCAACACGTCGAAA
>JAUXEQ010000250.1 GCA_030620455.1 bacterium
ATATTGAAGAATCAGATGCATATGCGAATTTGGTAAAGACCGATTTAGAAAGAAGGATACTCGATTTATATAGACGTAATGTGATTATTAACGTAGAGGTTACTGAAGAAGATGCCAAAGAGTATTATGATGCAAACTCAGATTCGTTTATGAATCCCGAGAGGATTAGCGTTATCGAGATTCAAGTTGCTTCTCCCGAGGAATCTAACAATTTAATTGCAAAAATTAAGAAGGGTGAGGATGCACGAAAATTAGCATCAGAGAACACTCTCAGGAAAAATCTCAAAGATCGTGGCGGTGAAATGCAAATAACCGAGAAACGCTATCCAGAATTATTCAGAGCTGCCAAATCGGTTCAACCGGGGCAGGTTGTACCTACACCTATTCAATATCAAGGAAAATTTTCTGTTCTAAAGGTTGAAGGTATTTTACCAGCAAGTCCTAGACCGTATGATCAAGTGAAAAGACTCGTTATAAATAAACTTAGGTCTAGTAAAAGAACTGAGGCTACCGATGAATGGAATACTCAAGCACAGAAAAAATACGGCTATAAAATTTATGAAAAAGCTATCATTGCTACTATTGAAAAGGACAAATACGAAACACCCGAGTCTTCTGAATCAAAATAAAACCGAAGGATAGGAACGGACATTACTTCCAAGTTATATGGGGCGTCCATCTGCGGATGCCCCATACTGCATTGAGGTTTAAATGGCAAACAAAATTATCAAAATATCTATCTTATTAATACTCCTAATTTATACAGGTTGTAGTAAGTATGAAGAAGACGTTGTAAAAGTTAACGGTAGCAAGTTATCCAGTTCTGAATTCTTAGAGCAAGTACCGCAGGAATTTCGCAAAAAGATATCTCCTGAGCAATGGTATAAAATTGCAAATGATTGGGCAGATGAAGAACTTCTTTCAAATTATGCCATAAAAAAAGGTGCTTTCGACAATCCCGACATAAAAAGAAGAATCGAGCAAGCAAAAAAGAACATATTAATCGATTATTTACGACAAGAGATTCTGGCAAAAAATATTGAGATAAATGATGAGATTATTTCACAATACTATAATAACAATCAGGGAGAATTTGTTAGAGAACAAACTGAAGTCAGAGCATTGCACATATTAACTACAAGTGAAGAAACAGTGGATTCGGTGAAGAAATTTCTATCGGACAGTATAGCCTTTTGCCAGATTGCTATGAAATATTCCGATTCATATTCCCCCACAGATAGTTGCGATCTGGGGTGGTTTACTAAACAGGAACTTTTACCGGAGTTAGTTTCTAAAGTTTTCAATGCAAAACCTAATGATGTTGTTGGTCCCTTAAAATCGGTCAGTGGTTATCATTTCTTCTATATAATTGACAATCAAGGTGCGGAAACGCTCAAACCGTTACAAGAAGTTAAACAAGAGATAAGGCAACTCCTTTTCACCCAACAATTAACACAGCAATTGACCCGAACTCTCGACTCACTTAGAAATTACTCTGAATTAATAATAGATTCTTCAAGAATAGATTCCTTAATTCCAAATATGAAATGAGTTTTAATAAAAACATCGATGTTGGAGAAAAGCTTTCAGGGCTTTTTGTTATCAGGAATATTGAATTAAAGTCTAAAGATGCTCAATTCTATTTAAAAATGGAGATCAGTAATTCCTCTGGAAGGATTTATGCCACATATTGGGATGAAGACTCACAAAAAATATCCAAAGAACTTAGGCGTGGTGTCGTAGTAAAAATTCTCGGAAGGGGAATCGATGTAAAAGGATCAAGATGGCTCCAAATCGATGCAATTCGCCTGGCGAATAAAGATGAAGTTTCAGTTAAAGAATTACTTCCGAAAGGTCATTATTCTTGTGAGACACTCTGGGAACGATTCTCAAATTATATCGATGAAATCGAGAATCCTAACCTTAAAAACCTTCTAAAACGTATCTTTGATGATGACAAAGAATTTCTTGAAAAATTCATTAATTATCCTGCGGCAAAGTTATGGCACGGAGCATATGTTGGTGGACTTATCGAACACACACTTAGAGTTGCAAAAATATGCAGTGTAGTTTCTTCTTTTTATCCGAATTGTAGAAAAGATTTGTTATTAACTGGTGCTTTGATTCATGACATCGGTAAAGTAGATGAAATAACAACCGATGGATTTTTTGATTATGGAGTGAATGGCAGATTGCTGGGACATATAACTTTAGGAGTTATTAAACTAAAAGAAACCGCTAATGAAATTAAAGATTTTGATGAAGAATTACTTACTGAATTATTACACCTTGTTATCTCCCATCATGGTGAAGCTGAAAAAGGTTCACCTATACCCCCGAAGACATTAGAAGCTATAATCTTACATCATGCAGATATGCTTGACGCTCAAGCTGAAGGTATTGAACATATAATAGAAAGAGATTTACCTATTAGAGGTGAATTTTCAAATTATATAAGAATTTTAGAGAGGTTTATATACTTAGATGGATATCGAAAGAACAGCAAATGATTTGCCTAAAAGAATAATTTTGCTTCGACCCGGCAAAAGACCTTTTGATAATAAAAAAGTAAAAATATCATTAAATATTATACTTTTCGTCGCCACATTAATCACAACGACTCTTGCAGGTGCAGTTATGGAAAGTATGGAGAATATCGGATTAACGTGGTTTCTATCCGGTTTTAAATTTTCTCTTCCACTATTACTAATCTTAGGCACACATGAAATTGGACATTATTTCGCGGCTCGAAAGCATAACATTAAGTCATCTCTACCGTATTTCATACCAGCTCCAACTTTAATAGGCACATTTGGGGCATTCATTAAACTTAAGGATAGAATTAAAGACAAGAACAGTCTTTTGGACGTAGGCGCTTCAGGACCTATCGCAGGTTTTCTTGTAGCGTTACCAATATTGATTCTGGGTGTCGCACAATCAAAAATTGTTTTGATCGAAAAGGGTGCAATGGGAATTAAATTAGGAAACTCTATAATTTTAAGCTTTATCGTTAATTTTCTTCACGGATCAATACCTGTTAATCATGATCTAAGCTTTTCACCAATGGCTTTTGCAGCATGGTTAGGATTATTTGTCACCGCACTTAACCTCTTGCCCGTGGGACAATTAGATGGTGGTCATATAATTTCTTCA
>JAUXEQ010000168.1 GCA_030620455.1 bacterium
ATTCGTTAGAAGGTTTTGTTAGCGTTCCAACACCGGTATCCGCTGTTTGGGATTGGCATAAACCTGAGGTAGCACTCTTTGATACAGCATATTCTTCAGTTAGCGGAAGTTATTCAGATTCTACTCTTACTCTCACTCTTCCATCGGATATAATCGAATTTCCGACTAAAGAACACAATTCTCTCTGGTTTGCTATCAAGGCGGTAACAGATCCTATTCGAGGAGATGATAAACTCTTAGTCTCAAATTCTCCAATAATACGATATAACGACTGGGCTAGCATAGAACGTGAGGGAAGAGGTTCTAAATTCTGGATTTCAGCTCAGGGACCTCAAATCACGCCTTTCAAGGCGATAACCGAAGTCAACGGTGAGGAAGTTATACCTGATGGCTATTTCGCTCTCCATCAAGGTGAAAATGAAATGGTTGTAACAGTTACTATAGGCAATCCGGGGAACGATCTTGCATCTGATCCTAAGATCATTGTCAACATAGGCAAAGATGCAGAATTCGTTTCAACATCGACGCCATTCACATACAACTTCGATTCCAGTAAGAAAAGGCTAATTATAGAACCACCCGACATGCCTCCCGGCAAAAGGTTCGATATACCGATTAAACTTTCTGTACCTACAACAGAAATTCAGCGATCTCTCGAAATATGCTATACCACCGTTGCCGAATTCTACGGACCTATGATAGAGCCTACTGGGCTAGCAAGAACAACAATCGTGGACGATCGTCGAAAGTATACTGAGACTGATCCTGAAACACTTTACTATGGTGCCAATCTGTACATCTCGGATGAAGACATCTCTCTCGCAAACCAAATTAACGATATTGGTGACGACGCAATTCTTAATGTGAAAGTTCACTATAAGGGAAATATGAAGCTCGAAAATGTTCCAGTGCGTATTACCGATCAAAATGGTATACAGGTTGGTGAAGACCAGTATATCGCTATTCTTGCAATCCAGGCAGATAGTTTTGCAACAGTCTCTTTCACATATCCAATGAACAACTGGTACGAGCGAGCTTACGTATACATCGATCCCGATTCTATAATTGGCGAGACAAACGAAAAAGACAACATGGCTTCATGTGAACTCACTGTCGGTAGAGGAAACCCACTGACCGGTATCATCAACTATCCTAATCCGTTTAAGGATTACACTGAGATAATTTACACACTGTTGCGACCCGTTCAGTCTCTTAAGGTCGAGGTTTTCACTCTCAGAGGGAGGCTCGTAAAGAAATTCGCTGGAGCTACAACTCCAGGATACCACGCACTACCATGGACAGGACGAGATAACTCCAACGATCAGATTGCAAATGGTAGTTATATTTACAAGATCACTGCCAAAGATTCTGAGGGTAAGAAATTCGTTCAACGATCTATCGCTGTGAGAATGCGGTAAAACCACTAACTAAAGGTTAAATAACCTTAGGGGCTCTCCTTTTGGAGTGCTCTTTTTTTTGGGAATTAATTCTAGTTTACTAATTAAATTTTAATATTAACTCAACTTATTATTTTAACAATTATCAAGATCAACTCACAGCCCAAATTCTATTCTGAATTCTCGCATCTTTCCACACGAACTTTGTAAATTCTTCTTTCATCCGCTGAAAGGATTACAAATTTTAAAAATTCCCATTTAAATGTATATCCTGATTTCGGTATCTGCTTCAAATGCTCCTGAATAAATCCTGAAACCGTTCTATATGGACCTCTAGGAAGTTGTTCCCCAGTTATAATATTTAGTTGATCGATTGTCATATTACCTTTAATGACAATACTTGCACCTGCATACTCCAGAACTTTCTCAGGTAATTCTTTTGTTCGCAATATTTTCTTTAAAAGAGGTGATCCTCCGAACGCACCAGTAACATTACCAAATTCATCTATTACCACAGCTGGTGTAAAATCGTTTACAGTTTCACGAAGTAATGCAGATGCATCCTTGCTCTCGGGTATAAATACTGTCGATATACGATTAATATCGATAGGCTTATTGGGGTTCATCAACGCTGCAGTTGAAGAATCTATCACTCCTAACGGTCTATCCACGTCATAAATAACTATATATGGTCTTCCCTCCTTAATGAGATTCTGAGCCAAATTTGCTTTTTCGGTAACATCCAAGGAACCCACCTGCGAAATCGGAGTCATAACATCGAGTATCCGTTTGTTTGCAAACCTCAGAAAAACAAGAAGCATGACCAATCTGCCTTCGTCTAATCCCTTTGCAGGCTTTCGGAGTAACTCCATTAATTCCTTAGGCTGTGGACTTGTGTCCGTTCCACCGATTATTTCAAAAATTTTGGTTATACCTTTTGTAAATTCTGTTGCACACCAAATAACTGGAAAAGCTAAAATCCTGAAAATCACCAAGATGTACCCTAAAGCCAGCATCCCTTTCATATCCTTCTTGAGTGCTAGAGATTTGGGTAGCGTTTCGCAAAAAATCAAAACTATAATACTTATTGCAATTGTAATTATAGCCTCTGAATACAAACCAAAGTTTCTCTTTACAACACTCGTTGCTATCGCAGTTGTTACAACGAGTGACAAATTTGAACCTACTAGCACAGTAGATAAAAGCATACCAGGACGATTCCGCCACCATTCTGCAATTCCTTTTGTGGGTTTATAAATCCGAGATATGAAGGCTGTTTCGGACCATGATAAAAAAGCTGCTCCACCTAAACCGACTATTATCAATAAAATGTTTATCATGCTAACTCTCCAGTTAGTTCCTCAGATATCAATGCGGATAAGAGTCTTCTTGCACTTACAATTCCTATTTCCAACCCATCTTCATGAACCATAGACCAATTTACCCCTGAAATAAAAAACCTTCTAAGCAAAGCCTCAGGACTTGTATGTTCACCCACGGATAATGGAAATTGGATATAATTCCCCGATATCTCTTCATCGGCAGCACCTAAAAGGTCCTCGGCTTCTATAATTCCCATCACCTTTTCTTTATCCATCACAACGGCATATCCTTCTTTAACTTTCGATAATAATTTTCGAACTTCTCTAACTGTGGTTTTTATACCAATTTTATTCCATTCATTTCTATTGACCATAAATTTTGTCAAAGGGATTCTACTCAACTCCAAAGTTCCTGCAAGAGCTCTCAAGATATCAGGATCTGTATTACCACTTCTTCGAAGGACATCTATCATTGCTCTAATATCCGCTTCGGTGAGTTCTTCTTTAAAAACAGCAGTTGATTTTGCAATTTTACTCACCCGGTCAAGCAAAATTCTCACAGGATATACAACCTTCATTGATATTCTTAAAAATTTCGACATCGCAATCGCAAAGTCCAAATTCCACCGTGCAGCAATAACCTTTGGCGTAATTTCTCCAAATATAAGTAATAAAATTGTCATAAAAGGTATCGAATAATTAACACCTTTACCTGGGAAAAAACTTTCAAACATTGAAGTTACAACAACAGTAGCAGCAACATTTACGATTGTATTACCGGAAAGTATTCCCGTGAGAAGCGATTGAGGATTGTTTAATAACGTTATTACTCGCTTTGCAGAGACTGTGCGAAAAGATTTTATTTTTTCCCTGTGAAGAGGAGACAACGAAAAATAAGCTGTCTCGGATCCTGAAAACATCGCAGAAAGACAAAGAAATATACATACAAGAATTATCTGAAATACAATACTCAAAAAAAACCCCCTTGAAAAATCTAATTAATTTTTATAAACAGGAAGTCCAAAATCATTTTTCTCCTTCAAACAAAATTTAAAAATTATGTCTGATAAAATATTTAAAAAAATAAAAGTTTATAAAAAAACGAATTCTCAGTTCTTTTTATAAATTATGCCTTGAAGTATAAATAATCTATATTCTTGAAAACAACTCAAATAAGATACACACCGCTCTGTTTTGCTACATCTTGCTTTTTTTTGCACAAAGGGAAAAATATTCTAATACCAATTTTACTCGTTAAATCCATTCAAACTATAATGTTTGCTCATAAGCTAAATTTGAGTTTTTCTGATTGCCATGACCTAAGAAATTATTAAGCATCCTATAATATGCTGTAATCCCAACTATAACTGCCGAGGAGTATCTACAAATTAAATTAACAGCTAAAATCAAATAGAGAAGAACGATATGTAAACTGCTTTTTAATCTTTTTTATAAAAATATCCTGTGACTAACCTCAATTGCGCAAAGCCAATCACAGGATAATTATTTTACATTTCTCGTAGATCGAAATCTCAAACACGTTGTCCAAAATTTCATTCAATCGAACTCAGCTATCATTACAGGTTTTATCGAGCAACAGTAATCGAACCGGTGCACTTAACCTCACCTCCGACCTCGATGACATAAATATACAAACCAGGTCGAACTAATTCCCTGCTTCCAGATTGGCAACTCCACGTATCTGCACCCTTAGGAGATTCCCAAATAAGTTCACCTTCTGTATCATAA
>JAUXEQ010000230.1 GCA_030620455.1 bacterium
GACGTAACAAAATTGCAGACCGAATATCAAGAAGAATGGTCAGACGGTATGAACAGATTCGTGAAGGGAGACAGGGTGTTGCAATAGTGGGTATCGTAGATCGAGCATGCGGTGGGTGTATGCAGGCTTTGCCACCACAGAAAATTCAAGATATTAGGGCTGGACAGTTGGTTGTGTGTGAAAATTGCGGGAGAGTTTTAGTTGACCTTGAGGAATTAAATAGGATGTCTATTAAAGATTTTTAAATTTTTGTAGAGAAGAAATCATATAAGATTTTACGTTTTGTTTTAAAGCAATTTTTAATATCTAAATAAGAATTACGCCTTTGGATAATTATATAATTTATACAGACGGTGCAGCATTAGGAAATCCTGGTCCTGCAGGAGCAGGTGCTATTATTGTCGATACAAAAGGCAATATTGTATATAGAATTTCAGAATCGTTGGGTACTGCGACTAATAATGAAGCTGAATATTACGCTATAATTTTAGCATTAGAGAAAGCAGCTGATATGGGTTTACAGAATATCGAGATTAGATCTGACAGTCAGCTAATTGTCCGGCAAATAAATGGACAGTATAAAGTTAAAAGCCCAAATCTTAAACCTTTATTCAAGAAAGTTCTGAATCTACTTTCGAATTTTCAGCGAACGAAAATGGTTCATATATCCCGTGAATTTAACAAGGAAGCTGACAAATTGGCAAAGGTGGGTGCAAGAAGGGCAAAAGTGATTTAAAACGTTGTTTGTAACATTTCTATTCTAATTACTATAATTTGCATTTATCGAAATTGCTTTCATTATCTTCAATTTATCAGATATACTTATCGATAATTACTGTATTTCTATTAGCTTATCCCCATAGTATTTCGACAATGTTTCTGGAATAGTGATGGAACCATCATTATTTTGGTAATTTTCCAGAATTGCAATAATAATTCTTGGTATTGCTGTACCGCTGCCATTGAGTGTGTGAACATATTGCGGTTTTCCGCCATTTTTTGGACGAAAACGAGTATTCATTCTTCTTGCCTGAAAATCGGTTGTATTGGAAACAGAACTGACTTCAAGCCATTTGCCAGTTCCGGGAGCCCAAACTTCAATGTCATAGGTTTTTGCAGAGGCGAAAGTCAAGTCGGCTGTGCATAGCAGATTGATTCGATAGAAAAGTTCTAATAATTGCAATATTTTTTCTATGTCCTCTAAAAGTTCCTCTAATGCCTTCCATGAGTTATCCGGATGGACGAATTTCACAAGTTCAACCTTGTTAAATTGATGAAGACGTATTAAGCCTTTTGTTTCTTTTCCGTATGAACCAGCTTCTCGTCTGAAGCAAGGAGTATATGCACAGTAATTGATAGGCAAGTCACTTTCTTTTAGCATCTCATTTCTATGCATATTTATGAGTGGAACCTCGCCAGTTGGTATGAGAAAATATTCTTCTCTATTCAATTTATACATGTCATCCTCAAGCTTTGGCAATTGCGCTGAACCTATCAGTGACTCTGTATTTGCGATTATTGGCGGTAATATTTCGATATATTTGCCTTCATGGGTATGGTAATCTAACATTAGATTTATTAAAGCACGAACAAGTCTTGCTCCTCTGTCGGTATAAAGTGGAAAGAAGGATCCGGTTAGCTTTGCTCCCGTTGGTGGATCGAATAGCTTAAGCATCTCATTTAATTGAAGATGATCCTTTACTTTAAAATCAAACTGCTTCTGAACTCCCCATTGACGTATGATAACATTATCTTTATCGGAGGTACCCTCAGGGACATTTTCACGCGGAATATTAGGAACTTTAAGAAGCAGTAAGTCTCTTTTCTCTTCAATCCCTTTTAATTCATTTTCAAGAACTTTAACTGTATCAGAAATTTCCTTTGCGTGTGTTTTAATTTCTGTTAAATCTTCTTTTTGCTGAGCAAGTCGAGATATTTCTTTTGAGAAATCATTAAGCTTGCTTCTCATAGAGTCTCGCTTAGCAATTAATGTACATCGTTTTTCCTGCAATTCAATTATTTCGTCAACATAATCTGGTTCATTTTTAACTTTGCATGCATTCTTTACAAGTTGAGGATTTTCAACTATGAATTTAATATCCAACATTATTAACTCCCGTTCTTTGAAATGGACTACTTAACTTAGTGCAAAGAGTGGATAGATTTATTCTTTCCATGACCACTTAGGACCTTCTGGAGTATCTTTGATTTGCAAGTCCATATTCAGAAGTTTATTGCGAATTTCATCAGCGGTTTTCCAGTCCTTGTTTTTTCGGGCTTGTTCACGTTCATCTATTAATTTCTGTATTTCGGGTGGAAGCTCTTTGGTTGAATCCTTTAAAACACCCAAGACGGAATTTATCCTCTTTACACTTTCCAACCCATATTCTGCATCTAATTTTGACAAACCATTCGAAGCTGCAAATCGATTAATATTTCTAACCATATCAAAAACAACTCCTAATGCAGGAGAAATATTCAGATCATCATCCATCGCTTCTTCGAATTTTCTGAGTCCTTCATTGAGGATATTTGTAACGATTTGAACGGTTCCAGTTATTCCCTTGTGTGCATATTCAGATAGCATGCTTCTGAATTCTGAAAGCCTTTCGATCGAGGCTTTAGCCGCATCGAGACCTTTGAATGTTAAATTCAACTGCTGTCTATAATGAGTTGAAATTAACAGATATCGAATTGCCATTGGGGAATATCCTTTATCAAGAATATCTCTTAAGGTGTAAAAATTTCCAAAGGATTTTGACATCTTTTTCCCATCGATCATAAGATGCCTTGAATGTAACCAGTATTTAACGAATGTTTTCTCTGTAGCGGCTTCCGACTGAGCGATTTCGTTTTCATGATGCGGGAAAATATTATCTTCACCACCGGTATGTATATCGAACGTCTCACCGAGATATTTCATAGACATCGCTGAACATTCGATATGCCAACCGGGACGTCCTTTACCCAACTCAGTTTCCCAGAAAATATCGCCATCGTCCGTGTCCCAAGCCTTCCAAAGAGCGAAATCAGCCCATTGCTCCTTATCATATTCGTCATGGCTAACTCGTGCTCCCGGGATTAAATCCTCAGGTTTTTTGCCAGAAAGCTTGCCGTATTCTGGGAATTTGCCGATTGAATAGTAGATTGAACCATCATCACTTCTATAAGCAAATCCTTTATTCATAAGCTTTTGTATTAATTTGACAATATCATCGATATGCTCTGTGGCTTTAGGATAAAGTTCAGCGTGTTCTATTCCAAGTGTATCGAGGTCCTCGAAAAATGCATCAATATATTTTTGACTTAATTCTGCTAATGGCATCCCAGTTTCCTTAACTGCTTTTATAACTTTATCCTCAACATCGGTTAGGTTCATTACTTGAGTAACTTCAAATCCTTTGAATTTCAAATATCTTCGCA
>JAUXEQ010000177.1 GCA_030620455.1 bacterium
TAGCTAATGCAAGGACCATAACAGCATCATAGCAGTTTGCTGAGAATGTCATTGGATCGATACCGTATTTATTTTTAAAGATAGTCTTAAAATCGGTATCTTCAGCGGGTGCAATTTCAACTACATAAACGCCTTCCACACTGTCTATCGATGTCAGAATCGACTGTTGGAAGTTTGCTTCTGAGATTATCCAGTTCCCACCCAAATCTAAACCGTGCCATTGGTCTAAAATAATTCTCGCACAGTTTATATACGTCGGTAGAATTACAACATCGATTGAATCGGCAAAAAGCTCACGTAATTGAGATATGTATGTTGACAAACCAGCTTCAAAAGAGATTGATTTTAACAGTTCTCCTCCTCTGCTTTCGTATGTGGAAATGAAACCATCGCTAACACCCTTTCCGTAACTGTCATCTTGATAAAAAATGCTTGCACGCATAAATAATAAATCTATGGCTTTGGATGCCATATAGTTTCCCTGGAATATATCCGAGGGTGCTGTGCGCCATAGTCGATTATTATCCTCCAGAGTAGTTATGCGAGGCGATGTCGATGTGGGAGACATAATAATCACATCTTTTGCTTTAAGCGATTCAGCTAATGCGATTGTTACATCGCTTGCGCCTGCACCGATTATAATATTGACGTTGTTATTTTCGATTAGATTTAATGCTGCTGATACAGCTATTTCGGGGTCTGTTTGAGAGTCGATGTTAATTATCTTTAATGTTTTGCCTAATATTCCACCACCTTTATTTATGTGATCTACAGCTAATTTTACACCGTCAAGCCATGAAGGTCCAAGGTTCGAAAGTGATCCTGTCTGAGGCAATATTACACCAAAGTAAATTTTGGTGTCGTCATTATTTGAGGAAGATTTTTTCTCACACCCATTAATAAAAAATGAAAGCATTACAATGAATGCAGTGATAAGTGAAATCTGAATTATTCTTTTTAATTGTAGCATAATATTTAACTCCTTGTTATTAGGATGTCTCGGATAAGTAATTTACTATTGGATTTCATTAAAACAACTGGAAAACTGTTGTCTATTTTTCCCTTTGCTTTTCTAAAAATTATATCTTTTGTCAGAAAAATTATGCAATTATTAATAAACTAAACAGTGACAATTTCTCAACATTCATAATCTTCAAATTCTTTCTCTCTTTTTCAAGCTAATTAACTTGCAAAGAATTTCGCAGAGATTATTATTTGTTATAGAGAAAGTTAATATACGATTTAAAGAGTTATTAATAGCAAATAATTTTTTAATTTTAAACACCATTATCTGGAGGTGTGAAATGGCCAGACTATCAGTAAACGTAGATCATGTTGCAACTTTGCGGCAACTGCGTGGGACAAAATTTCCTGATCCTGTCTTTGCGGCATATCTGGCGGAACTTGGCGGTGCCGATGGAATAACAATTCATCTTCGACAGGATAGAAGACATATTCAGGACCGCGATTTGGCTATTCTAAGACAAACTGTTTCGACTCATTTGACCCTTGAAATGGCTTCTTCTGATTCGATGGCTCAGGTTGCGCTAAAATATCGACCGGATATGATAACGATGGTCCCAGAAAGAGCAACCGAGAAAACTACCGAACGAGGATTTAAACTTGAAACAGAGGGTTCGACAATCGAGTCTCTTGCAGACAGATTTCAAAAAGCTGGGATAGCTGTTTGCATTTTTATCGATCCATCTGAGGACAACGTTAGGTTAGCTGCGGATTTAGGTGCAGATTTCGTGGAACTTAATACAAACTATTATGCTGAGAGTGAATCATTTGAACAGGAAATTGAGGAATTGGATCGTCTCGATAGAATGGCAAACTTATCCGCGAAGCTTAAACTTGGCGTTGCTGTTGGACATGCGCTAGATTATAGAAATATTGCTAATATTGCTGCTATCGAGGCTATCGAGGAATATTCAATAGGTCATTCTATTATATGCAGAGCGGTTTATGTTGGCTTACAAAAAGCCGTTGAGGAAATGAAAGAGCTAATTTCAAAGCACCAAAAGAAATGACGACCTTTCTTACAATAGCGATACTTGAAACGCTTGCAATCTTTGGAAGTCCGATTGTAGCCATCGAGCCGACTGAAACGGGATATTTCTTTGTTGCTACAAATCAGGAAATTTTCCAATTCCATGATGATTCTCTTATTGCGGAAATATCGTATGCCGGAGATGAACAGCTAAGCGGCATTTCTGATATTGCATACAGTGGATTACAGTTTATTGTTGCAGTTCCAGAAAAACGAAGGCTTATTCTTTTTAACAGAAATTTACGATTTCTTGGAACAAAAGATCTTGAAATCCGACCTGATAGGATTGTTTTGTCGCCACTGGGCGATATTTATATTCTTGACAAAATCGATGGTTCCATAATTACATACGATAAGGTTGGTGAATTCGAGAGTAAGTGTTACCTTCGTCAATTAGGTTTGACATTTAAGTCGAGATTCTTAGGGATATCAACAGCAGACGAGGTTTCAGACGACCTTTTGGAACTTGGGATTTTGAATTTCTTAGAAGGTTCAATTCCAGAACCGATCCTTTGGGATCGAGAGAACAAATTGTTATGGGTGGGAGATACTCTTACAATTCCCAAGAGATTTAAGGATATTTGGTTCACAGGTGAAAGCATGGTAGGATTATCTGGAGATTCGCTCATAATTCCGAATTTCGGTGTTGTACATATTAATCGATCGGTTAGATTTGTAAAATTTTTCCAAGAAAATTTTTTGATAGGAACAAACAACCTAATTTTAAGACCACTTAAACCGAGGATTCCAAAGGAATCTATACAAAACCAATAATTCATACCCGAAATTATATGCTGATAATTATTATACCAGCAATTATAGTCATCCTTGTAATTTGGTGGTTTTGGCTATAAAATTATCGGGTTTTTTAAGCTGAAGGCTCAAAGCTAATAAGCTTCTCAACGAAGAACTTGTTCGTTCAAAACAATAATCCTTATCAATGAAATTTCAATTTACTTGATAATTGAAATCTGTTTTAGAATCGTGCCCTCAGGTGTCGATAATTGCACAAAATATATACCAGAGCTGCATTTACTCGAATCCCATAAGTAACAATTTTCATCACTTGAAATTACACGAGATAGGATTCTTCGTCCATCTAAATCGAAGATATTTAGAATGCCATCAAAATGTGTAATGAAGTTTATTTCCACAAGATGTCCATTATTGTGTAATTCAAGTGTAAGCTCGTTTGTAGTTAGTTTTGGCTCCTGAATTTTGGAACGATAGATTGCATGCTTTATCAAATGAAAATTTGGGTCGACCTGTATTATAGTTATCGAATCGGGAAGAACCCACCTAAACGTTTGATTTGTCGAGTCGAGCCAGACAGTATCCCAGATGATTCCGCCTGAATGAATGAGTTTCAATTCTATTGGAGTAATAAACTTTTCCGGTCCTGTAGTTCTTATTTGATCGATGTTAAGCATAACTTTAAATGAATCGCCGTAAGATCTGCATAGATATGAGTAATAAAACCTAAGATAATCTACATCATAAACCCATTGGTCGAAAAACCAAGTCAAGTCGTGACCGTAATGTCTTTCGAATGTTGCTTTCAATGAGTCGGTTGTAACTGTACCGTATTTATATCTTGTTGTCCAATCCAGAACGGCAGCAAAAAACAATGAATCACCCATTACAAATCGCAACATGTGAATTACTCCTGAGGCTTTCTGGTAGCATGTTCGAGATAAATAAACTGCAGGATCATACATCGGGAAATTTTCCAATGAAGTTATAAACAATCTATAGACGTTGTTTCGGTATAATCTTGCAGAATCAGCACCGAAAAATTTTTCTATATAAAACATCTCCGAGAAAACCGCGAAACCTTCATTAAGCCAAAAGTCACGCCAGTCTGCAATTCCCACTGAATTACCCATCCAACTGTGTGAGAGTTCATGCGCTACAGTAGATTCATATCTTCTTCTGCCGTCGACTAATCTTTCGCTAAGAAATGTCATACCTTGGTGTTCCATTCCACCTAATCCCATTGGAATCATAGCATTGCCGTATCGTAGGAATGGATAATCACCATAGTAATTAGCAAATGTGTCCATTATTTCTGGTGTTCTAGCCCAATCAAATCTTGCATTTGCGGAACTTGCTGGATATGCAAAATCCCAAATAGGAATTCCGCCTGCAGATGTATCAGCCCAGAAATCAAAATCTCCGGCAGCGAGACAGATATTATAAGTGCATATAGGAAACTTCATTTCGAACTGATGTCTAACTTCTCTACCAATAGTATCTGCTCGTGTGCGAATTCCATTAGCCATAACA
>JAUXEQ010000172.1 GCA_030620455.1 bacterium
TGCTGTTGAAGGTGGTGGTATTAGCACAGAAAGCTCGAACGGTCTGATTATTGAAAATACTCTTATCGCAAACGAGGCTCAAATAGGCGGTGGAATACTAGTCAATCAGTCCGCAATTAATGTAATCGGAAACACTTTATATAACAATTTCGCCGATTATGGTGGCGGAATTTCATCGCGAATGTCCAACACAAACGTTAGGACAAACATAATCAAGCACAACAGAGCAGATAGCGCAGGTGGTGGAATTGAATTTATGGATTGTTCCGATGCGGAAATAGTTAACAATATTTTAGCTGAAAATTATGTAACTTCAGGATTTGGCGGGGGTGTTGCATGTTTTTCCACGTCGCGAAGAGTTATTAATAACAATATCGTTGGCAATTCTGCCGTTAACGGTTGTGCGTTATATATTGCTCAGGCTTCTCATCCTACCATGTTTAACAACATAATATGGGATAATGCATTTTCTATTGTCGATGGCGAAATATACGTAACTGGCGGAACAGCAGAACCGTGCACTGTGGTTATTTCGCATTGCAATATCGATCCCTCAAAATGCAAAGTCGATCCCGATGGATTTATCGACTGGCGTAGCTGGATAATCGATGAAGACCCATTATTTGTGGACTCTATGTTCCATTTAGATGATAATTCACCTTGCCGAAATAAGGGTACAGGCTCCGAGACCACACTCGACGGCTCGATTATTCGCGCTCCAAGTAAGGATCTCGAAGGAGAATCTAGACCTAAAGGACCAAAATTCGATATTGGCGTTTACGAATATGAGTTTGGCGATATAATGCACCCTACAATAAATTTCCCAAAAGACTATACGCTTCGCTCATATCCCAATCCGTTTAATGCCTCGTGCAAAATCTATGTGCCAGTTGGCTCTGAATGCGAAATTATTGACATAAACGGTCGAATAGTAGCGACATATAATTCCTCGGAAACGCAAAACAGCGAGATCACATGGCATCCTGAAAAATCGATATCTGCAGGCGTTTATACTGTACGAGCGAAAATTGACGACATAACATTAACAGGAAGGATTTTGTATATAAAGTGATTCTTATAACACGAGAATCCTTAAAAATTATTTTTTTGGCTTCAAAGGAGGTTAAATGAGACCGAGGAGTATTAAACTTGCAATACTTCCGACACCGCTTTACAGACTTGATAGAACCTCTGCTGAATGGGAACGAGAAGTTTGGATCAAACGGGATGATCTTACTGGCTGTATCGAAACCGGAAACAAAATCCGTAAACTCGAGTTCATAATGCAGGATGCCTTGGAGATGAACGCAGATATAATAATAACTTGCGGTGGAGAGCAATCCAATCATTGTCGAGCTACTGCAACTGTCGCAAGAAAGCTTGGGCTAAATATTGTTCTATTCCTTAGGCGCACAGGAGAAGGAGCCACCGGCAACTGGCTTCTGGATTTGATATTCGATGCCGATTTTGTGTGGCTTACTCCCGAGGAATACAAAAACCGTAATCAGATTATGGAACGAGAACGGCAAAGGCTAATCGAACTCGGGCATCGTCCGTATGTCATCCCCGAGGGTGCTTCCAACTCATTGGGAGCATTGGGCTATTTCGAGGCGGCAAATGAGCTGCACAAACAGTTTTCAAGCAGCAGATGGACTCCTGATTACATTGTTTTTCCCAGCGGAAGCGGTGGCACGTATGCAGGATTGTGGTTAGGTTTTAAGGTTGTTGGAATCGATTCAAAAATAATAGGCATTTCCGCAGGCCCAGATGTATCGGAGCTTACCCATTCTATATGGGATATTGCACAGGAAATGAATAAGAAATATAAATTGCATCTTTCAATTACTCAGGAAGAGATAAGCATTTTAGACAATTTCTGGCAACCCGGATACGGCTTAGTTAACAATGAGCACATAGATTTTATTGCCAATTTCGGAAAAAGAGAGGGAATAATACTTGGACCGACATATACAGGCAAAGCCTTTCTTGCAGTTAGAAAGCTCTGCGAAAACGGTACAATCCCCAAAGGAAGTAAGGTGCTTCTTATTCACACGGGTGGCGCTTTCGGAATTTTTTCAAAGGGCGAGATGTTTAGGCAGAGATATTTCTCCCATGTAAGAGAAAAACAGAAGTAAACAGTTTCATCGACTCGATGAACCGTCGAATGAGTGCTGCAGGACAGTGATTTTAGGAGTGTAATTATGGGTGCTATGGGGTTCTCAATAAGAGAAGGTATAAAGTCTGTTTGGAGACACAGATTTGTGGCTGTGCTGTCTATTATTACAATAGCATCGGCATTGTTTGTACTCGGGTTCTTCCTGACTGTAACATACAACCTGAATACATTTCTCAGAGAAGCTCAGCAGAAAATCTCCATAGAGATATTTCTCACCGACGATGTAAAGTTATCCGAAGTCCGGAACTTGAAAACCGAACTGATGCGTCATTCAGGTGTTAGAGAAGTGTTTTTCATCGACAAAGAATCAGCGAAAAAACGGTTTGAAGAAAAATTCGGCAGCAATATACTCATGGGTTTGAATGAGAATCCCTTTCCACCATCGATGGTTGTACGGCTAACTCCCGGAACTGGCATAGAGAGATCCGCTAATGCAGTAATTGAAACACTAAAAGATAGACCTGAGATTATACAGGTCGTAACTCCGGGAAATATTTTCAAAAAAATTTCAAATTTACTGCAGACATTTCTCATTCTTTCACTATTATGGGGGGTAATCTTGCTTTTGGGAGCTATTATCATTGTAATCAACACAATAAAATTAGCAATTTACGGTCGCCGAGATTCCGTCGAAATTATGCAGCTTGTGGGTGCAACCGATGCATTCATTCGTCGACCGTTTATGGTCGAGGGATTTATTCAGGGGATTTTGGCTGGATTCCTTGCTGCAGTGGCGCTTGTTGTAGCTTTTTGGGGAGTCAAACAACTCGTTCCTGCTGTCGAGCAACCCGGGAAAATTATTTTCTGGGGTATTGCATTTTTAGGTGCTATCTTTGGTTTGTTGGGAAGCAGAATTTCCGTTGGTAAATTTTTGCATCGAATTACAAATTAATCTGGTTTACATAAATGATTATGCTCGAAAGTTCAATATTTAGGTAATATAAAGACTTTGAGAGTTGTTGCATTTAGAGATACGTTATGAAAAGTTTAGAAAAAAGTAAGGATCAAAAAAATTTATCCAAAAAATTAATAAATATGCTTGATTTTTTTTCCCTAATAACACTAATTGTAATTTAACTTTCAAAAGGAGGTGAATCGGTGTGAATTATTTGCGATAGATTTTATATGTTATGAAACCGCTTAAAAGAATCTAACTAAAAAATGGGGGTCTGTGATGAAAAAGTTTGAATTTTTTGTTCTGTTTTTTATCATCTTAGCTGCCACATCATATCTTCTCGCCGATGACGCAGATAGTCCTTTCTCAACGCGAGTCGAAATGAATTATCGTGGAAACGTATACAAATTCCATGAGTCGCCAACCGATACTGGTGCATTTGAAATTGTGATCGGCTGTCGTTTGGACAGCGGTCAGGTCGACATTGCATTCGCATTTGATACTTCTGGTTCTATGGGTGCTGAACTCGACGATATGAAATCCGCGATGGACAACCTCGCCACCAGATTACACGAGTTAAACTATCAGTATCGATTTGGATTTGCCACAGTGTGCGAAAATGCAAGAGTTATGGATTTCGATCCTACAACACCCGGCTACCAGATGACATCTAACTTCCGACAATTTCGAACTCGAATTATGCCAATTGGTGCCACAGGAGGTTCTGGCTGCGGACCGGAGTATATTTGGCCCGGACTATGGGATGTGATGACTCTATATAACTGGCGTGCTGAGGCACTGAAAATTGTATACATAATCACCGACGAGACATCCTGTGCTATGGATGTATTCCCATGTGCTGATTGTAGCGTTTATGCACGTGATACAAGCGATTATCCGAAATATAGAAATCCATACTTCAAGGTCATGAAAGAGGGATTTATCGTATATTCAGTTTTTACAACTCCTTTACAAGCAAGTGGACCTATTGCATTCTGGGACACACTTTATAGAAGAGTTGCACGCAATTCTGGCGGGCAATGGTTCAAAACTGATGTACCGTGGATTAGAATCTTTGGACACGTTCTGGCGAATATAGATACTTGTTTAGCAATTAACATCTGTGTAAAAAACCAATCCATAGACGATTTCGATTCCGGCTGGATACAAATTGAGCTCGGTGATTCTATGTGCCTCACTGCCGGTAGTATCAGACAGGTTTATTATCCATGGGTTGCCGGTGAGGAACATTGTTTCGGGTGGAGAGTTGGCGCTGATATAAAGGACGATGGCAGACAGACATGCTTCAA
>JAUXEQ010000199.1 GCA_030620455.1 bacterium
AGCCCAAACCATAAGCTTCTCGAGTATTCATCGGATATAAACGGTTCTGAGCAATATACTATTCATATCAAAAATTTAGAGACAGGAGAGCTTCTCCCAGATGAAATTCCTAACACATATTATTCACTCGAATGGGGCAATGACAATAAAACCCTTTTTTATACCGTTCTGGATGATGCAAAAAGATCGTATAAGCTTTTTAGGCATACTTTAGGAACCGATTATAAAGAAGATGTTTTAATACATCACGAGAAAGATGAAGCTTTTTTTGTAGATCTTCTTAAGACGAAAAGCAAAAAGTTTATTCTTCTTGCACTACACAGTATGAACACCACAGAGGTTCACTATTTGGGCGCCGACAATCCAATGGGTCGATTTCAAATAATTCAACCACGTCAAAGAAAAATCGAGTACGAAGTGGGACATCGAGGAGATCGATTTTACATCGTTACAAACGATAATGCGACTAATTTTAAGGTTATGATAGCACCGATCGATAATCCCTCGAGGGAGAATTGGAAGGAATTCATTCCATATAATCCTGCAATTAAGATCGATTTCGTGGAATGCTTTGCCAATTACATTGTCGTTCATGAGCGTCAGAACGGCTATAAACAGATTCGAATAATTAACATGAATGATAATAGTACCCATAACGTTGAATTCCCGGAGCCAGTGTATTCATATTTTTCTAATCTATATCCAGACTATAATTCCAATATTCTCAGATTTACTTACTCCTCGTTAATAACCCCTCGATCAGTTTTCGATTATAATATGAAAACTGGTAGTCGCGAGCTTAGAAAACAATATGAAGTCTTAGGTGGCTACGATCCATCTTTGTATGAGTCAAAAAGAGTTTATGCCACAGCACCAGATGGCAAAAAAATACCTATTTCTTTGCTCTTTAAGAAGGGAACCATGCAAAACGGAAAAAATCCGCTTTTGCTTTACGGCTATGGATCATACGGTGCTACAATAGATCCAATGTATAATTCGAACAGATTCAGTTTAATAGATCGAGGATTTATTATTGCCTATGCTCACATTAGAGGAGGAGGTTCTATGGGAAGAACATGGTATGAGGATGGCAAACTTCTAAGAAAGAAGAATACATTTAAAGATTTCATTGCATCTGCAGAATATCTAATATCAGAGAAATACACGAATTCGGACAAGCTAACTGCAATGGGTGGTAGTGCTGGAGGTTTGCTAATGGGTGCTATAACAAATATGAGACCCGATTTATTTCATGCAGTTGTGGCTCAGGTTCCGTTTGTGGATGTTATAAATACGATTTCCGATCCGAGTTTACCGTTAACCGTTATTGAATGGGACGAATGGGGTAATCCTCGAGACAAGGAATTCTACAAATACATGAGATCGTATTCGCCGTATGATAATATTGAACCCAAAAACTATCCTAAAATGCTGATCACTTCAGGACTTAACGATCCAAGGGTCAGCTACTGGGAACCAGCGAAATTCATAGCGAAACTTAGAGAGCTAAAAAAAGATGACAATATTCTTCTTTTGAAAACAAATATGGGTTCTGGTCATGCTGGTCCATCTGGGAGATATAACTATCTCAAAGAAATTGCATTCGAATATGCTTTCATGTTAGACCAGCAAGGTTTCAAAGAGTAATAGGAAATTTCGAGAATAAATAACAATGCCTATATCTGATACAGAATTTGTTAATCACGGTTACAGCGAAAATATAGACAATTGGTCGTTGGATACAGATATTATCTACCTCAATCATGGTTCGTTCGGTGCATGCCCCAAATGTATTCTTGAAAAGCAGACGCAGTTCAGAACTATGATGGAGCGCGACCCGTTGAATTTTTTCATCCGTGAGCTCGAGGGTTTAATTGAATACAGTCGAGATGAACTTGCAAAATTCATCGATGCGGATGCAGAAGATCTAGTTTTCGTTCCCAATGTGACTTATGGAGTTAATACCGTACTTAAATCACTAGATTTCAAAGCCGGGGACGAAATAATTACTACGGATCATGAATATTTTTCCTGTGCCAATGCACTCGACAGTGTCGCATCGAAAACCGGTTGCACAATTATTGAAGCCAAGCTCCCGTTTCCGGTAAACAATCCCGATCAATTAGCAGAATCCATACTTCAATGTATCACGCCCAAAACCCAACTAATATTAATCGACCATGTTACCAGCAAAACTGGAATTGTTCTGCCGATCGAGGATATAGTGAGCAAAATGTCCGCCTTAGGCATCGACACTCTGATCGATGGTGCTCACGCACCAGGAATGCTTCCTCTGGATATAAAAAAAATAAATCCTTCCTATTACACTGGGAACTGTCACAAATGGTTATGCAGTCCAAGGGGTGCAGCATTTTTGTGGGTTCGCAAAGACCGGCAACACCTCATTCATCCTCTTGTAACAACGTATTTGCCCGGTGAATTTAAAACTAATCGAACCAACTTTCAATTTGAATTTATTTGGTCAGGAACAAGCGATTTATCCGCAATTTTATGCATTCCAGAGTCGATAAATTTCTTCAGCTCATTGTGTCCTGATGGATTGGAAAGATTGCGATATAATAATCGTCTTCTGGCACTTAAGGCTCGAAATAAATTATGCGAAGCCCTGAATGTCGAGCCACCGGTTCCTGAAAGTATGATGGCATTTATGGCTTCAATTCCCATTCCAGATCGTGAATGCGGGAAAATATGTCCTTTCAGTTTTATTGACCCAGATCAAACATTATTGTATGAAAAATATAAAATATCGGTTCCAATTCATTTCTTCCCTGATCCACCCAAGAGATTAATTAGAATATCAGCTCACGTATACAATACACTCGCTCAATATGAATTTTTGGCAGATGCGCTCAGGGAAATATTTAAACTTTGAGATGTTTTGATGATGATTCAAAATTTATTTGACAACTTAAATTAAGGTATTTATTTTAAGTAAAAAATTAAGAAAACGGTATGAAAATTGAAAAATATCTCGATTTAAATAGGAGATATCAAAATGAAAAAATCACTATTCGCTTTGTTATTATTATGGGTCGTAAGTTTAAGCTTTGGTAATAATTTTGCTGATAATGGCGGAAAACCGGGTGAATTATATATTTATTATGGTGACGAAGAAATTCCAAGTTCCGGCGAAGCAATTTTTTATTTCTCACCGGATACAGGAAGAACTTTAATAGCAAACGATACGATCCCAGGAAGTATTTATTGTCCGATTTCTTCGACGGCAGCAGACGAATCGACCGGAATAGTGTATGTTAATAATTTTTGGGTGGGCTGGATTAGTTATAATTACGGAATAAACTGGATATATAAGCCTTCACTCGAAGAAGAGCTTCATAGCGGTTTAGAATCGGGGGAAGTAGCTCATGCTTATGGTTATTGGAGTCTCGACTATGGAGAAACAGGAGGTTATGGAGCTGGACATGGTTGGGTACCAATTTCATCGGGTGATGCTGATGTAGGAGTTCATCCTGGTGCGCTTTTTGCTCTTGCTCATACCGGCGCTCTAATTGCAACTTTCGATTATAGCGATAATTATGACACTCTGTGTATTCTCCCTAATGGTGGAATAATAAGATCCGGCGCTAAAGATGCAGAAATGTTTGCGATTATCGATCGTAACGTATATTATAGCCACAATGCATGTACTACTTTCATTCTTACAGGTTCGGCTCCAAGCTCGAAAGACTTTTTATACGATTATTGTTGTGGATGGTCTAGCAATGAAATTTATGCTATCGGCAAAATATTTTGGTGGGATGGAGGTGAAATAGAGATTTGGCGTTCTGCAAATGCTGGTTCTACTTGGAATCTTATACATCTCCATACATGTGAGATAACCGAAAGAAAAAATCCTGTGGAAAATGAAACGGCATTCTATTCTTTTTCAGGTGGCATTG
>JAUXEQ010000272.1 GCA_030620455.1 bacterium
GATAAATGCCATAATAAGAATTAGAACTGGCATTATTGCCGGTTATGTTGTTGTTGCTCGAATCATACAGATAAACGCCATGATAATTAGAACTGGCGTTGTTACCGGTTATGCTGTTGTTGTCGGATTGGTACAGAATAATGCCCTCATAATTATTTGTTATTGAATTATTTTCGATTATTGTATCATTTGTATTAATCCATAAACCCTCGCATTCATGTGATGACCGATACCCGCATTTATGCAACTCCGAATCGCGCATCTCGAAGGTTGAACCGGAGTGCACCTGGAAGCAGAACCCATAATTTGGATTCAGCGCTGTGATATTTGATTTATCTCGGATGTGCATCTCCCCGCCATTCCGGACTTCAATGCGATATTCGCCATCGCTACTGCAGTTCATTATCAACGTCGTATTGATCAGTGTGAGGGTTCCTGTGGAATTGATGGTGATGTTCTCCTTTACAATTATCGTTTCATCCTGCCATACGGTTTCGTTTCCTATTACCATGCTCTCGCTGCTGAACTTCTCAATGCCTGTATAGAGTTGAGGTTGAGAACTCAGATTGAACTCCTCTTCTCTTTTCAGTTCAGGATCAAAGGGGAAGTAATAGGGCTCTGGCAAATTTGAAGACATATTCTCTGATTCGTTTATTGTCTGTGACATCTGATGAGGATGAGGTTCGCGCATCATGGAACCCCTGTAATCATTATCAATGTCATTATTAATATCAATGTCTTCTCCCTCGGAGATATCCAATATACGTGCAGTTCGATTTATGTCTACGTTTGAATACGCCATTTTGGAAGTTGAGGTCGGAATAAACGGCGAGACAATTTTAAGATTTAAGGTGCCGTTTACGATTGCACCGTCAAGATTCGTTATGTTGGTAAGGATAGATACGTTTTCGTCTCGGGAATACGTTTTTTTGTCCGTGTTGGAGCTCAAACTTGCTTTTAATCCACGGATATCATAGGATTTCGACATTCTTGTTATCTTGTCTGTATTTAAATCCCGGCAGGAAGCAATGAGATAATATCGCCCGCTTACCACATGATCGGTAATTTTAAAAGAAAGTGTTTTTGTCTCGCCTGCCAACATGATCTGGCTCGTTTCGTTTTCATGGATTATAATGGCAGAGGGACCATAGAATTTAATCGAGCAATTACAAGTTGTATCTACACCACCGATGTTGGTTAAATTGAAATATATATATTCTCCTGCATTGTAGCTCGTCTTATCAGAGCTTAAAACTAAGTTTGATTGTGGTATAACGAAGAAGTATTGCTTCACCGAGCTGTCAAAGCCTATGGTAACGATAACATCGTGCTTACCTGCCGTGACGTTCTCTGGGATGTTTAAATCATAACAGATTTTTTCCGTTTCTTTCGGATTCAAAGAAACATAACTTGAATTTTCGTATGCCAAATCCGGTATGGAAATGTTTATTATTGAACTCCACAATGCAGAGCCTATGTTTGTTACTTCCAGGTCAATGCTCATGTTCTCTCTTATTTTATATGCCGTATCGGACTTGTCGAAACTTACTTTAACGATGTAATCCTTCAGCACCTTGAAATATGAGGAACCCGAGCCTATTTTATCGTCGTTTGCAACAGCTTCTGCGGTTACAATGTAAGTGCCGTATTCGGCAGTTGTTGGCAATGTAAAGCTAAGCGTTTTGTCAAGTGATTCGTAAGCGCTGAGATTTACGTTAAATGTATCCTCGAAAACTTTGTTATTATCCAGGTCGAGCGTTCTGACATTAACGGTAGCGTTGCAGGATGCACTTCGTTTATTCGTGAGATTGAGCAAAACAGAAACAGCTTCTCCTTTCGCATACTCCTCCTGCTCTGTTTCAACGTGAACGCTGACGGATGGAGAGAACATCCAAACTACTTTTTCGGTTCTACCCAGATTACTGCCATCTTCATAGAATTCCGCCCTTATTATGAGCTGGTTGTGCGATAAGCGGATGTCGCCGACAGGGAGAATGTGCGTGTAAGTGGCTTCTTCGCCTGCGGGCACAATTAAATTCCCCTCAACATTTTGTTCTGATAGCACATCCCTAAGCGACCAATCTTCATAATAGGTGCTAAAAGAGATGTTTCTGTCTGCATCTCCTTTATTCCAAATGTGGATCGTGAAAGGGACTTCACTCCCGTAAGGATAATGCTCTTCTGGAGAGGTTACTGTAAATGTTATTTTCTTGCCCTGGTAAACGAACCCTTCAGGATTCTCTGCGTATTTGCTCACTGCGAATTTCTCTGTGCCTGAATCTATAAATGTGTTATTGTAATCCAGTATGTCATACTCCAAAATCCAAATTCCAAGTTTTGATGGATTTGCATAGGTGAAGTTAACAGCTTTTATCTCTCCCGGCGGCACGTAAACCGAGATGTTTTCTTGTTTGACAATTTCTTTGTCGGGGTCTGTTAGAGTGAAATTGAGTTTATATGTAGATAAATTGGTTGTATTTACACCAAGAGCGAATCCTCCTCCGAATCCTCCTCCAATCACAGTTTCACCAGCATGCAACGAATAAAGAACGAAATAAGTTCCTCTTTTCGATTCATTTGTCGTTGGATATGTTAAGTTAACAATTTTTGATTCATTTGCAGGTATAGAAACAGAGACATTCACATAATCTATCTCATAATCGGGATCGAAAACAGAAACAGAGACTTTATCTGAAGTTATATTTGCGTAGTTTGTTACGTTTATTGAAATGTCCACGGTGTCTCCAAGTTCATATTGCGGATATTCTACTTCGGGCATTGGCAAATGCACATTCGTCACATTTACAGAGGCATTAACAGTGTCGCTTCTTCCGTATTCAGATATTTCCGTCCTGTCTTTAGCCCAAGCAATCATATCTCTGACAAGGTTCTTGCCGTCC
>JAUXEQ010000237.1 GCA_030620455.1 bacterium
CACTGGTTCCGGTTATTATATCCGGTTTGAATTTTCTGCAAAATTTAAAAAGACCGATATCTCTTTTAACCAATTCATTCAAAAGCCCTAATTTCCCTTTTCCAAGTGAACCGAAAACTTTATATGGCAAATTATATAAATCGAGCAATCGCAAAGCCACATCCTTATCTCTGGCGGTAATTGCAAATTCATGTCCATTTTGCTTGAGAATTCGAATTATGTTTTTAAAAAGGTGCACATGGGCGGGATGTCCTATGTCGAAGAGGACCCTCATTTACTCCCCCTTCAAATTCTTGTTTGCCTCCATATCAAATAGCATTGCGAAAAGAATCGATTGGAATCCCAAAACAGTGCAGAACAAAATTGTAAGAGCGTTTATCGGTGGGATACTGCCATTTGCATTCCACTGAATAAATAATCTAATTATAAGTGGGATGTCCAATAGCATCAAAAATACTCCAAAAATATAGAATAATATCAGCGGATGAAAATCACGAATAATGTATTTCTGCACCATTCTGCGGAAAAACCATCTGGTTATCAGAATAGGCAACGAGAATAAAACCTTGCGAATTTTGATTCCGCTTCTCTCACCGATGTGGTAAATCGGATTAACTGGAATATCCATGACTCTTAAGTTGTAAATATTGCACGAAACGAGGAAATCATTGGGCATACCGTAACGTGGGTATATTTTCTCTAAGGGCAGAAGATGCAAGCCTTTCTTATTTAGAGCAGTATATCCTGACTGCGAATCGGTAATATGCCAATATCCACTTGCAATTTTTGTCAAAAACGTTAACGCAGAATTACCCAGATATCTCACATGTGGAATCTTCTTCCATGCCTCGCCAGTAACCAATCTGTTTCCCTTGGTATAATCTGCACGGTTATCTACAATAGGATCGAGTAGGTTTGGCAAATCACTCGAGTCCATTTGCCCGTCTCCAGCCATAACCACGGAAATATCGATGTCGTTATCACGGCACCATATGTAACCGGTACGAATAGCAGCGCCTACACCTTGGTTTTTCTCATGTTGAATTAATAGTATTCGATTATCATTATTTGCAAGTTCGGTGATAATTTCCGCGGTTCTATCTTTGCTCTTGTCGTCCACGACGACGATCTTATCGATGAAATTCGGAATCGATATAACTGTGTGCTCGATAAGCTTTTCCTCGTTGTATGCCGGAACAACGACACATATTTTTTTATCCCTATACATTTTGCAAAACCAAAAGTTCTGATTCCTTAAGTTTGTATTTCAGCCCACATTTTATACATATAACTATATTATCGAAAGAAGGCAAGATCATTCCACATCCACAAACCCAACCTTTCCTTTTTGACGGAATTCCAACCATAAGCGCATAATCTGAGACATCCTTTGTAACAATGGCACCTGCTGCAATGAAAGCATGCTTTCCGATTGTATTTCCGCAAATTATCGTTGCATTAGCACCAATAGATGCACCCTCTTTAACTAATGTCTTAAGGTAGAATTTGGATCCTCGTTGTGGATATTTGCACCTTGGGTCCTTAATGTTAGTGAAAACCATCGAGGGTCCACAGAAAACATAATCCTCGAGAATAACACCCTCATAGACAGAAACATTGTTCTGTATTTTCACATAATCGCCAATTATAACGTTGTTGCCCACATTGACATTTTGTCCTAATGAACATTTTCTGCCTATTTTTGTATGCGATTGCACATGTGAGAAATGCCATATCTTCGTTCCTTCACCAATTTCGACATTATTGTCAACGAAGCTCGATGGATGAATGAATACATCGATAAAGGGCTTTGCAACTACCGATTCCTCTTTAATTCCGATCGCTTCTTTGGATCGAAGACTTTGCGTAGCTTTCTCCAATATCTCGAGCACCTCAACGGCACTCTGACCATTGGATATCTCGCAACTGGATCGATCTAAATGTTCGATAAAATACTTCAATTCCTCCGTTAAAGGCATAGATTTATTGTATTCTATAACCTCTGTGGGTCCATCTCGTTTTACAGGCTCACCTTGAATCCAGTCTATTCCCTTCTCATAGAAAAATATCTCCTTTTTCTCTGAGGAATCCTCAAAGGAAAGCATTCCTTTCGAACCGATAACCACAAGTCTTTGCTCCTTAAACGGATGCAACCAACTAACGAATATATGACCAACAATGTTGTCTGGATATTTAAGCATCGTCATAGTTGTGTCGTGAATATGTGACTGAAGGAAGGCACCACCTTTCGAGTTAACTTCCAAAGGTTTTCTGCCGATGAAATATTGGAATATCGCTATATCGTGAGGAGCGAAACTCCAGAGAATATTTTCCTCGGTTCTCACCGTTCCAAGGTTTAAGCGATTGCTGTATAAATACTCTAATTTGCCAATTTTACCTGAATCGATAAGTTGCTTAATTTTTTTTATTGCAGGATGGAATAGCAAAACATGTCCAACCATGAGAACCATACCGTTGTCACGAGATAATTTGTCGAGCTTAACAGCTCTATGGACTGTTAGAGCAAGCGGTTTCTCTACAAGGACTGGCTTTTTATGCTCCAATATGTACTTAGCAATATCAAAATGCGTCTCTGCTGGTGTAGCTACTGTGAATCCATCGTAATCTCGATCGACTGCATCTTTAATATTTGTGTAGGTTTCAACGTTAGTATATATTTTTTTCAACTCTCGAAGCACATTTTCGTCAGAATCAACAATACCAGTCAGACAACCCAACGAATTCAATGTCCTAATGTGATTCTTGCCCCATCGTCCACCACCCACAACGCAAATTTTCCTATTCATAGAACTCTCCTATTTTCGATATAACATAGTCCAGCATTTCTGTTGTCAATTCTGGATAAATTGGAATAGCTAATGTGTGTTCGGCAGCGTATTCACTATTTGGAAAATCCCCCTTTTTATATTCTAAATATCTGAAGCATTCCTGCAAATGAAACGGAACTGGATAATAAATAGCTGTGCCGATATTGCTATCGCTTAGAAATTTTTGCAATTCATCCCGTTGCGTTGAAACTGATATAACATATTGATTATATATATGGTCTTTTCTGCTGTATGTAATTGTCGGTTTCCTTAATCCTTCTACATTCAAATTTTCATCGTAATACGCTGCATTCTCCTGCCGCATCGAGTGCCATTTTTCAAGATGAGGAAATTTAGCAAGAAGTATCGCTGCTTGAATTGCATCTAATCTAAAATTTCCACCTATCATTGAATGGTAGTATTTAGGATAGGCTCCATGATTTCGAAGTTTTCTTATTTTTTCCGCTATTTTCTCATCTTTTGTGACAACCATCCCA
>JAUXEQ010000034.1 GCA_030620455.1 bacterium
CCCCAATAGCCAACAATAACAAACCATCTTTTGGCAGGGATTCGGGGATTCCGTGAAATCTTTTAATCCGTGATATCCGTGGTTCAGAATATTTTTTATTTTGCTTTGAGGCTTTATCATTCTCCCTCCACCATCCTTATCTCCTCTTTCGTCAATCCATACAATCCATACACTAGGGCTTCTATTTTCATGTCGGTGATTTCGATAAGCTTCTGAATGGTTTTTATTTCAGACACTGTTACCTTCTTGTTGCATGCTTATCAACAGAATCTCGACTTCCCTCTTAAATAACCTAAACTATAGATGTTAATCAAGAAAATTAACATTTAATATCAAAACTACTAATTAGTTAATTAAATATCACCTAAAGCTACATTAAGTATATTGTATTCTTAGGCACATTCTCGCTTTTTAAGACAATTCTATTTATTTCAATAGCTTGTCCACAAATTCTTTATATGCACCCCAAAGGTAATCAGGATTAGGATAGAACATTGCTCGTATTATATCTTTTTTTGCACCAGGTCGTTTAGTTTCAATAAACTCGACAATTTCTCGAACCACATCGCGCTTCGAATCTCCAGCATAAGGACAATCTTTTGGGATTATGGGAAAGTTTCTTTCTTTAGCTAATCTTTTTATGTATTCCTCTGAAACGAGGATCATCGGTCGAACAACATAAAATAAGCCATCAAAGAATTCCTGAACAGGCACAATTGCGCTTATCTTTCGAGAATATATTAAATTTAGGAAAAAAGTATCCAAAAGGTCTTCTCGATGATGACCAAGAGCAATTTTCTTGGCATTCATAGATTTTGCATACTCGAAAAGTGCTTTGCGACGCATTCGAGAACAGATGAAACAGGGAGATAGACGAGTTCTTTTACTATTATCGTTCTTGCTGATCTTCTTTGCTTCAAGAACAGTAAAACTCATTCCTCGATTGCTGCAAAAGTTCTCGAGCTTTTTTTTTGAATTACTCGACAATTCAAAGAAACCGGGAGAAACATAGACTGCATAAAATGTAACATTAAATTGCCAGCGAAGATTCAAATGGTATAGAACATCCACAAGAACTAAGCTATCCGAGCCACCAGAAAGACCTATTATAACCTTGTCGCCATCCTGGAACATCTCAAAAATCGCGGCTGTACGAGCTACACGTCTTGCAATCATTGTCTTAAGTTTGCTAGCGGAAAGCATGTCGATCCATAACCCGAATCTCACCATCAATTAGGTGTGGGACAATATTTTCCGAATCTATTCTTCCTGCAATTTTCAAATCATCAGCCAACCCTAAATCTAAACCAAGATATCTTGCATGCTTTGCATTTTCGAAAACACTTTCCACATTTTCACCATATTTTTCATATAAAATTCTCGAAAGAAGTGAACCGTCATCGTGGATACAATCAGTATGCCTTTTACAAATTTTTTCAATAAACAAACCTGCCGCATATGCATCCTCGAGCGAAAAAACTCCTCTATATCCCGCACAAGCGAGCAAAATACTTTCAGCATTTATGGATTCGACACAGTTTATTACCGCAGATATATTAATCAAGCTCATGAGCAACACATTTTCGGCTAACATTTCCGCCTTTTTCATCAGCACACTTCCATTTGTTGATGAATATATTAGCATTCTTCCACAAACATTTTCAGGAGTGTATTCTGTTGGTGAATTTCCAAGATCAAAACCGGGAATAATCAATCCATCTCTTTCGCCACAGAGAAGTGGTTTTTCATGCATGAATTTTCTTTTCAATTCATAAGCTTCTTCAATCGTACTTGCAGGAATCACACTTCTGGCACCAGATTTTAAAGCGAAGATTAAAGTTGTCGAGGCTCTGAGAATATCGATTAGAATAACAACATCTAATTTTATATCCCCAAGACAACCAATTTCTTTTGGGATTAGTGTGGTAAATATTCTCATAAAATTATTGCAAATTCTATTTATAAAAGCGAAAAAAACATCTCAATTTCTAAGTTTCTTAATATTGCACAATATTATATCATGGTTTAATACAAAACTAATTGGATTATTTCCTGCTTTTAATCGATCCTTTTTCCCAGAATGGTGGTTTCACCAAAACTGCGGGAATTGGAGTGTTCCGAATGATAACATCATATTCATTGCCCGATTTCGACCACTCTTTGGGAACATATGCAAGACCTATTCCCTTATTAAGCATCGGCGAAAACGTTCCACTTGTTACTTCACCAACTTCTCTATTATCTCTAAAAACTTTATGACCTTGCCGTGGGAATCCCCTATCCAAAAGTTCAAAACAAACGCATCTTTTCTTAATACCACTCGTCTTTATCTCGATAAGAGCTTCCCTTCCCACAAAATCTCCTTTTTCAAGCTTAACAATCCAACCAAGTCCAGCCTCATACGGATTATTTTCTTCAGTCATATCATTACCGTAAAGCATATACTTCATCTCGAGACGCAGTGTATCTCTGGCACCTAATCCTATTGGTACAATATTCTCCTTTTCTCCAGCTTCAAGAGTTGCGTCCCATAGTTTTTCAGCAATATTGTTTTTCATATAAAGTTCAAAACCATCCTCACCGGTATATCCTGTTCGCGAAACAAGCATTCTTTCACCAGCAACATCGATTACATGAGACCAATAATATTCAATGTTATCCAAATCGAGGTTAGTCATTCTGCTAAGAACATCCTGAGCTTTGGGTCCCTGTATAGCCAGAAGCGATACCTCTCTTGTTGCATTAAATAATTCAACCCCATCATGTGGAAGATGAGATTTTAGCCAATTATAATCTTTATCGATATTTGAGGCGTTTACCACAAGCATGAACTTATCAGGGAGTCTATAAACTAATATATCATCTATAATACCGCCCTTATCAGTAATCATACATGAATACTGTGCCTGCCACATTTCGATTTTTGAAACATCGTTCGTTGTCATTTTTTGTAGGAATTCAAATGCTCTTGGGCCCTTAACATAAAATTCACCCATATGTGAAATATCAAACATACCTACAGAATTTCTCACAGCTCTATGTTCAGGAACAATGCCTTCATAATATATGGGCATCAAATATCCTGCAAACTCAACTAATTTTGCATGTAATAACAGATGCTTATTATAAAACGCTGTCTTTATAGCAGTTTCTCGACTCATTTCACTCCTCCTACTAGTTTTATTCATTCGTTGAGAAAAATATTTATGAGACACCAAAAAATCAAATAAAATCTCATTGCTATTCAACAATTCAACATTAAATTTGAATACTATCTTTAACTTATATACGGAGGTCTATATGCCCCACATAGAAATTTCAACTGAAAATTGCAAAGGATGTGGTCTGTGTATACATATCTGTCCAGTCTCAGCCATTGAATTTGCAAAAGAGATTAACAAATTGGGTTATCATCCGGCAAGATATAAAGGTGATGGATGCACAGGTTGTACACTGTGTTTCTATACCTGTCCGGAACCCTCAGCAATAACTGTTTATCGTAAATCATAAAGGAGTTAGTAATGGCTAAAGAGTTAATAAAAGGAAACGAAGCTGTAATAAAAGGGGCGCTATTAGCCGGATGTGATGCATTCTACGGTTATCCAATCACTCCTGCATCCGAAATAGCGCATGCCGCAGCGAAATATTTTCCACTTGCTGGTAAACCATTTCTGCAAGCCGAATCTGAAATAGCAGCCATTCAGATGTGTTATGGTGCCTCAGGTGGAGGTTCAAGAGTAATGACAGCCTCTTCAGGACCCGGTCTTTCACTGAAAATGGAGGGAATCTCATACTCGTGTGGTTCCGAACTACCAATAGTTATAGTTGATATTATGCGAGGTGGTCCTGGATTAGGTAATATCGCTCCTGAACAATCTGACTATAATCAAATTGTTAAAGGCGGTGGACATGGAAACTACAAAGTTTTAGTTCTCGCACCTAATTCTGCACAGGAGATGTGTGATTTAACTATGTTAGCGTTTCATTTGGCGGACAAATACAGAAATCCGGTAGTAGTTCTTACTGATGGGTTCACGGGTCAAATGATGGAACCTGTCGAATTTCCGTATCCAAACCCGGGGGATTTCAAAAAGCATCATTGGGCAGCAATGGCAACTCCGGAAACTCGAGATAGCATAATAAATTCAATCTACCTCGATCCGTATGAATTGCAGGAGCATAACGAGAAACTACAGAAAAAATATGCGGAAATGGAGAAAAACGAGGTTAGATTCGAGGAATATATGATAGCGGATGCAGAAGTTGTCGGAATCTCTTATGGAACAGTATCGCGAGTTATGTTCACTGCGGTTGACGTTGCTCGTAACAAGGGCATTAAAGCTGGGATGCTCAGACCAATAACGCTATTCCCATTCCCAAAGGATAAACTTATAGAATTAGCAAATTTCGATAGAGTCAAAGCTTTTCTCGTTAGTGAGATGTCTAATGGGCAAATGGTAGATGACGTCAGATTGGCAACTCATTTCAAGAAACCGATTTACTTTTTTGGAACGATGGGTGGTGTTGTGCCTCAGGTTGAGCAACTTGCCCAGGAATTTGAAAAGATTATTAAGACATAATTTATTAAAAATATGTAACTGATATATCATTTGTATTATAGGAGGAAAACAATGGCTAAAGATATTTTAACTAAACCAAAGGCTTTCTATGACAATTTTCATAGGAAACCCGATCAGAACAAACAGGACACGCATTATTGTCCTGGTTGTGGACATGGTATTCTTCATAAGATGATCGCCGAGGCTATCGATGATTTCGAAATTGCAGATAGAACAATTATGATTTCACCTGTTGGTTGCTCAGTATTTGTATATTACTATTTCGACACTGGAAATTTACAGGTTGCACACGGCAGGGCTCCAGCAGTCGCTACAGGATACAAGCGAACACATCCAGAGGCTATCGTTATCTCTTATCAAGGGGACGGTGACTTAGCAGCTATAGGTGGAAATAATATACTTCAGGCAGCAAATCGCGGTGAAAATATAACTTTTTTCTTCGTTAACAATGCAATATATGGAATGACCGGCGGACAGATGGCTCCAACAACTCTTCTAGGTCAAAAGACCATGACCAGCCCATACGGTAGAAAAGCTGAACGTGAAGGTTACCCAATGCGAGTACTGGAACTTTTATCGTCCCTCGAAGCTCCCACATACCTCGAGCGAGTTGCATTAACAGATGCTAAACATTTAATGAAAGCCCGTGCTGCAGTAAGAAAAGCGATAAAAACACAAATCGATGGCAAAGGATTCTCATTAATCGAAGTCCTTTCTGCATGTCCCAGTGGCTGGAGAATGACTCCCACAGATGCAGTAGCCTGGATCTCAGAAAAAATGGAGAAAACCTTTCCTGTAGGTGTTTATAAAGATGTTATCAAAGATCGGAAGCCAAATACTTGGACTCGAATGCTTGAAAAAGTTCCATTTGAAAAATACCATGAGATACTCGAATTAACTGGAGAACCTATGGAGATAGAAGCGGACATGTCTTCAGTACTTGATATTTATAAAAATCCTGAAATATTGATCGCAGGATTCGGTGGACAGGGAGTCTTACTTCTCGGTCAATTCCTCGCTGAAGCTGGGATGAGGCATTGTTGGAATTCGTCTTGGATACCATCGTACGGTCCTGAAATGCGAGGTGGAACAGCAAACTGTCATGTAAAGATCTCAGAGAAAAGGATTGGTTCTCCAATTGTAGCAAAACCTTCGATTTTAATTGCAATGAATTTGCCATCTCTGGATAAATTTGAGCCGTTACTTAAACCTGGTGGATTACTAATTTATAACACAACGATGATCTCGAGAGCACCTTCACGTAACGATATCGAAATTTTACCGATACCTGCAACCAAAATGGCTGACCAGTTAGAATCACTTAGAGTAGCAAATATGGTGGTTGCAGGAGCAATTCAGGAAAAAACAAAACTATTTGATGAAATTATACTTAAAGATTGCTTGAATACCGTAGTAAAACATAAAAATTTCATCCCATTGAACCTTCAAGCAATCGATAAGGGAAAAGAATACGTCGAGAACTTCGGGAAATAATATAATTTACTTAAGCTAAAGAACAGAATAATCCATCATTCATTTCGACCAACTTTTAATTTGCTCTTAAGTTGGAATACTTATTGTTTTCCTTATTCGGCTTTATTGCTCAATATAATATTTAACTATACGGTAAAAAATATGGATGCTCTTATAGCAATAACATATCGATGCAATGCAAAATGTCATATGTGTAATTGTGAATCTTTTTTACAATAAAATCAATTAATAATGTGCTAAAGTTAATAATTCTATACTTCATAAATATCTTGAAATATATTATTTCATGATGTTATAATAGATTCTGTAAATAAAATTTCTAACAATAATGAATATCCTAATATTAAATACTTTTCACTATCCTCGGGGTGGTGCTGAAATTTATGTTTTTAGGTTGTTAGATTTACTTAAAAAAAGTGGTCACACTCTCATTCAATTTGCTATGAAATCAGAAGATGATTTTGATTCAGAATATTCGGATTATTTTGTTAGTCACATCGATTACAAAGAAGAATTAAAGAAAAAAACACCTAAAGCTATATTAAATGTTGTGAATCGTGTTTTTTACTCAAAGGAATCCTTTGGAAAAATCGAAAGATTATTAACAGATGAAAAGATTGATATTGTTCATATTAATAATTTTTTGCATCATATTTCGCTTTCTATAATTAAACCAATCAAAAGAAGAAATATTCCCATTGTCTGGACACTTCACGATCATGTCTTAGTTTGTCCAAATACAAATCTTTTTAATGATAGAAAAAAATCTCCATGTGAAATATGTCGATCGACCGGTAGAAGAATCATCAATCCCATTCTTCAACGATGCAAAAAGGATTCTTTGGGAGCGAGTTTTCTCGCCTCAGCTGAGGCTATCTTCTTTAAAATTAAAAAAGTTTCCGAAATTCCGTATAAATTCATTTCACCAAGTAGATTTTTAATGGAGCAACATAGAAAGATGGGTTTTCCAGTTGATAGATTTGAAGTAGTTCCAAACTTTGTAAACTTGGACAATTTTACTCCGAATCCTAAACCTGGAAATTATGCTCTATATCTCGGCAGATTAAATCCTGAGAAAGGTTTAGAAGTATTAATAAAAGCTTTCAGAGACTTAAAATATCCATTGTATATAGCTGGTAAAGGTTATCTAGAAAACTATGTTAAGGAAATGTCCGAAAAATACACAAATATTAAGTACTTAGGGTTCCTGCAGGGTGAAGATTTACGAAATATAATTGCCAATAGTAGATTTATTATACAACCCTCATTATGCTTCGAAAATGCACCGCTTGCAGTTTTAGAGGCTTTCGCCTCATCAAAACCAGTGATAGGAAGTAATATTGGCGGTATTCCTGAATTAGTTACAGAAGATTGCGGAATTCTATTTAAGATAGGTAACGAAGATTCACTGAAAGAATCGGTATCTGGATTATGGCACGATTCTAAGAAGATTGAATTTCTGGGAAGAAATGCTCTCGAGAAAGTTAAACATGATCATACTCCTCAAAAACACTTAGAAAAGATATTAAGTATTTATGAACAAGCTATTGTGCATCACAATGTTAATTAGATAATATAATTAAAAGGTTGGAAGTTTCAATTAGTTAATCATTTATTATTTATCCAAAGTGGTCCTAAAACAATTCCAGCGTTAACGAAAAAACCGCCCAGATCTGATAGATCAATGGTTTCCGTGATTCTAACGCCTTCCTCATTGACAATTACATACTCCCCTTTAGTTCCAGCGAACGGTAGGTGATAACCTAATCCAGCTTGAATGGAAAAACTTCCGATATTAATTGCTCCTGTGAGCTGTGGTCTGCAAAACGCATATAGTTTAGTATCATCGTCTTTATTAAAAGGAGCTCTAACTGCAAGGAATCGTGAACCAACACCTACACCCAAACCACCTGCAGCACCCAAAGGTCCAAAATGTGAATAAATCTCAGGTACAAGACAAAGACTCACATCAACATGACTCAGCTTGAAATCGGCAGTTCCCGTAACCGTACTAGTGTATATCTTTTTTTCCTGCCAATATTTGCCAGAAAACAAACCACCCCAACGCATAAACTCATTTGCTACCCAGAAACTGTGAAGGTCTACCACAATCGGGTAGGTTTCAGATATCTTAAGGTCTAAAAATTCCGCAGACTTTTTCGCAGCTTCCGAATCGTTAAACTGATAGCCTATATAGACACCAACACCATTCTCAGCAAAGCACGCAGTGAAAGAAATTATTGCCAAAATTACAAATTTAATTTTATAAAGCATTTATTCCCCCAATTTAATGATTCGATATTATAATATCATATAACAGTTACTTATACAAAATACTTAATATATTAGTATAAATACAATTACTAACTACTTGCTAATCACTAGAATAGAACATCGGTTCCATTCTAATAAAATTTAGAAATATTATTATAACAGATAATCTAACTTTTTAGAAGGAAACGATTTATCTTGATCTTAAACCTCTTTGAATGCTTTTAGCCAATTGCTCAAACGTCAAAGGTTTATGCATAAAATCTATGATGCCGATATTCAATAGTTCTTCATTCTTCATTTCAAGAGGATAACCAGACATAACAAGTATCTTTACATCTGAATGATTATTACTTAATTCCTTGCAAAGTTGCAACCCATCCATCTCTGGCATAACCATATCTGTAAGAATAATATCGATCTCATCCTCTTGAGAGTTATAAATCTCCAAAGCTTGCTTTCCGTTAGCTGCAGTAATTGTTTGATATCCCATTTCGTGTAGCATGGATGTAGTAATATCCAAAATCGTTGGTTCATCATCAACAACGAGAATAGTCTCTCCATTACCTCTAATTTCCTGGAAAGTATCTTGTGTTTCCTCTTCCAGTTCTGAAACGATTTCAGGTAAGAATATACTAATCGTTGTTCCTTTATCTAATCCCGATTGGACATCTACAAAACCTTGATGTTGTTTAATAATCTCATGAACATGCGATAATCCTAAACCTACCTTTTCAAATTCACCTTTCTCGATGTTAGCAGGCTTGAAAACTAATTCTAAATCTTCTTCTGGAATACTTACACCAGTATCGCTAATATTAATTCTAATCCAATTCCCAGGTTTAAGTCCTTCAATGGGCGGAGTATCACTCTCATGCAAAGTTATGCGAGAAAGAGAAATTGTAAGTTTTCCACCATCCTGCATCGCATCTTTTGCGTTTGCTGAAAGATTCAAAATAACCTGTTGAAGTTGTATTGGATCAGCCAAAACCCAGTATTCATCTGAATCATAATTCAAGATAACATTTACGTTTTCAGGAATCGTTCGAACTAAAAGCTTACCCAATTCCTTAGTGAATAGAACCAAATTCAATGGAGCTTTTTCCGAAGTAATTTTTCTACTGAAATCTAGTAACTGTTTGATTAGTTTTGCAGCTTTCTCTGATTGATCTAAAATGACTTTAAGTCTATCTCTCGACGACTGCTTTATTGACTGGTCAAATAAAACTATTTCTGCTGATCCCATAATACCCTGAAGTAGATTACTGAAATCATGAGTTATACCAGCAGCAAGTTTACCAATAATAGCCAAACGTTCATTTTGTATTGTTTTTTCATTAATTTCACTAAGTCTGCAAAGAGTTTCCTGCAATTTCATATCAGTTTCTATAGCTTGTTTCTCTGTAGTTTTGTAATGCGTTATATCTCGTGAAATTGCACCTAACAACATACCTGTTTCACTCATAACTTGAAAAGGAGTGGATTCGATAACTTTGAGCAAACCATCGTAAGTTTGGATTTCCAAAGTATGATGATTATTTAACCATTCTGCACTACCAGTTTTAAACAGTTTGATAAATTTCCTTTTTAATACTCTAAAAGCTTCTGGACTTTTGAAATTTTCGGGTTGAAGCTGAAAAAGAATATCCCATACAAATTTCCCAATAGTTTCCGAACGCTTTAAACCTGTAATTTCTTGCATTCCCATGTTCCATTTAACAATTCTACCATATTCATTTGTGAGAATAAATCCATCTATATACTGCTCAAAAATACTTCTAAACTTCATTTCGCTTTCTTTTAGAGATTGCCCAGCAATCATTCGGTCAGAAATATCTTTAACTGTAACAACAACATTACTAACTTCTGAATCTACCATTTGCGTTGTAACTTCTACTGGAATAATTATTCCATCAATACTTTTATATGTAGTTTCAAATATTCTGGGTTTCTTATTTTCTCTAAATTCTTCTACTTTGTAATTTATAATCGTTTTATTGAAGTTAGCATCGATATCTTCAGGACCCATCTTAAGAAAATCATTGAAATCGTATCCTAATATTTTACATGCTGTTTCGTTAACATTAATAA
>JAUXEQ010000259.1 GCA_030620455.1 bacterium
AGATACTCCTTATAGGAAAAAATATAATAAGTCACCATTCATTATTCAATTTCAGAGAATTAAGGGCGTCTTTCGACGCCCTTTCTATATATGAGACTAATATAGAGAGTTATGATGTTAAAATTGAAAATGGGAACATTTCTAATAATCCAAAGTTCCCAACCCAATCGAGGAGCGAATCATTTCAAAAAAAATAATAAGAAGGATTACAATTGAAATCAATGCAATTGTACTGTTGAGAATCATTTCTAACAACGCTCTATTTTTTTTTATCCTAAATACGGAAAGTTTCGGTTTGATGCTTTGCTTTAGATAACCTTTAGAATTTTTCTTAGATTGTACAAAATTTCACAAGATTTTCATTGACAAAATAGACGCCTCTTCATAAGTTTTCCGAACTTAGGAGCCTTTAAACTTAGTAAAAACTCAAAGGAGGGGAAATGTCTGATAAATTAGATGCATTTATGAACAAACTTTATAAAACGCATCCAAATGAACCTGAATTTCATCAAGCGGTTTATGAGGTTGTAAAGTCTGTATTGCCTGTTGTTGAAAGGACACCAAAATATCAGGAAGCTACAATTCTTGAGCGTCTGGTTGAACCTGAGAGGATAATTATTTTTCGTGTAACATGGGTTGATGACAACGGAAATATTCAGGTCAACCGTGGCTATCGAATCCAGATGAATAGTGCGATAGGTCCATACAAAGGTGGACTTCGATTCCATCCTTCCGTTAACCTTAGCATTCTCAAGTTCCTTGCATTTGAACAACAATTAAAAAATGCGCTTACTACACTTCCAATGGGTGGCAGTAAAGGCGGCTCCGATTTTGATCCTAAGGGCAAATCTAATGCCGAAGTAATGCGCTTCTGTCAAGCATTTGCAAACGAACTTTGGAGGCATATAGGGCAATTCATCGATGTTCCTGCTGGCGATATAGGCGTTGGAGCTCGTGAAATAGGTTATCTATTCGGGCAAATTAAGAGGTTGAAAAATACTTTTACTGGTATTTTTACTGGTAAGAAGTTCAACTGGGGTGGAAGCAGAGTTCGACCAGAAGCCACAGGATATGGTCAAGTGTATTTTGCTGAGGAAATGCTTAAAACTCGTGCAGAAACGATAAAAGGAAAAGTTTGCACTATTTCCGGTTCCGGAAATGTTGCTCAAGGTGCAACAGAAAAAGCTATTCAACTTGGTGCTAAAGTTATTACACTTTCCGATTCCAATGGTTGTATATACGACAAAGATGGCATTAATGTTGAAAAGCTTGAATGGGTTAAAGGTCTTAAGAATGTTAGACGCGGCAGAATAAGAGAATATGCGGAAAAATTTGGCTGTGAATATTATGAAGGCATGCGTCCTTGGGGTATTCCATGTGATGTTGCACTCCCATCCGCAACTCAAAATGAAATCGACGTCGATAATGCGAAAGAACTTATTAAAAACGGTTGTATCTGTGTTTCTGAGGGTGCAAATATGCCGAGTACACTTAAGGCTATAGATGTTTTCCTTGAAAACAAGATTTTATTTGGACCCGGTAAAGCTGCAAATGCTGGTGGGGTTGCAGTTAGCGGACTTGAAATGTCACAGAACAGCCTTCGCTTACAGTGGTCTCGTGAAGAAGTCGATGGTAAGCTCCATCAAATTATGAAGGATATTCACGAGCAGTGCGTTACTCATGGTGCTTCTCATGATGGTAGGTTTGTTAACTATGTTGATGGAGCAAATATTGCGGGTTTCGTTAAACTGGCAGAATCAATGATCGATCAAGGCGTGATATTCTGATATCAATCCCAAATAGGAAAATAAAAGCGTTTCTTTTTTTTGGAGACGCTTTTTTATTACTTAACTAAGAACAGTATGAGTTATACTTCAATTTTTTATTGGATATTAAACATGCCTTTCTTTTTTTTAATTTTAATGGACAATAGGCATTACAGAAGTGATATTAGGAATCATTTTAAATAGGGATAAACTATGAAGATAAAATATATCATTGGAGAAATATGCTTACTTATTCTTGTCATCGGTGTTATTTCTGCTATGGCAATTCCAACCTATAGATTAGCCTTAGTCCGAAGAAAGCAAAAGGAAGCGTTTGAAGTTCTCAACCACATATGGGCAACTAAACAAGATTTTTATTCCGAATTTGGGAAATATGGAAGTGATTCTACTGCTCAATTTACTCAGATTTTTGTCCCTGCGATAAATAACAACAAAAAACAGTCTCCTGACATGCAACTATTGCCTTTTAGATTTAGAAAAAGTCACATTTACAATTATTTCATATATTATGAGAATGATCCACCTTTTTTGTATATCGCTGCAGTTTGTTGCAATGAAAATGATACAGATGGCGATTCTATTCCAGATTGGTGGTATATATGGAATGATGGCATTATTCGAGCTTTATTTGATGACGCTTTGGAATGATTCAATACTTTACAATATGATTTATTAACTGATTTAAATAACAAATATTTAATAATGAGCGAGTTTCAGAAAAAAATTATACTAATCGGTAGTTTTCTTGTATTGGTGATTATCTTTGCTAATGCATTTTATTCTCATATGAACCGATATAAACCACCGGAATCTGAGCCGCAATCCGGAGAAATCCTTAAGGAATATCAAAGACAATTATTTCGATACTATGTTGTAAAAGGACATTTGCCGAGAACACTTGATTCTTTAGTATTCGAGGACTTTGTGAAGGATGAATATGCAGAAATGATATTAAACGGAGAAATCTTATATGAGATTGACAGCACAGGTTATTGTTTAACATTAAAGGATGATAGATCAAAATCGGAGATTGTGAATATTAATCCTCTTGTCCAACAGATTAAAACCTTGAAAATTAAATAGAATATTCCTGTTGATAGATTTGATATCAGTTTATTTAGTGATACAACTCCTATTATATCTATTAACTTTGAAAGGAGTTAACTGTGTTTAGAACGCACACATGCGGGGATTTGAGAAAAAATAATACAGGTTCACAGGTTACGCTTGCTGG
>JAUXEQ010000109.1 GCA_030620455.1 bacterium
CTCAGAATATAAAAAACTACGATGATATTGGTTTAGTGTTAGCTTTAGCGGGTTCTGCTGCGTACAACTCTTGGATTGTTTTTGCTTATGCACAATATCGTCAGAAGATTGCCGCTGGAATTACTGCAGTTATGGCTGCGGATGCCTATCCCGCTCTTCAAGCTGGACAGTTGATTGGTATAATGGGTGGACTTAGAGGTGCTGCGGAGTATGAACAACTCGTTCATCGACCTTCATTGGGTTCTGTCGGTATGGAAGCTCAGTCATGGGCACATGTGGTTATTATTTTGTTTATTATACTTGGTAATCTGGGATATTTTGCTAGTAGAAAAAGGAAAAAGTAGGGAGGCTCTGGAATGACTTTTAATCTCTCTAGTAATATATGGGTTTGGATAGCTGTATTTTTTACTCTTTCAGTGTATTCGTTCCTATGGAAGGACAATCCTTTGTTTAAATTTGCCGAATCGGTTACTGTGGGCGTTGGAATGGGTTATGCAATGGTTCAATGGTTTACACTCTCGTTAGTAGGAAGATTTTGGACACCTTTAACCACCGATTTTAGCTCGAGGTTCCATCTTATTATACCCGCGATTATGGGACTTATGCTTATAACTCGAATCATTCCACGGTTTACATGGCTATCGAGATATGCTCTTGCATTCACGATGGGTGCCGGTAGCGGTTTTGCTTTACCTCGTGTTATTCAAGCTGGTGTTTTGCAGCAGTTATATGCTACAATGTTACCAATCGAGTTCTCTCTTCATGGTTTCCTTTATAATTTGATAATTATTGTTGGCGTTCTTTCGGGATTGATTTATTTCTTCTTCTCTAAGGAGCATAAGGGTTGGTTTGGTTCTATAGCAAATGTCGGTATATGGTTTCTTATGGTTGGATTTGGTGCGACATTTGGCTATACGGTTATGGCTCGATTGTCATTGTTTATTGGAAGAGTATTGTTTGTTTTGAGGGATGCATTGGGATTTCTCAAGATCTAAACCGATATCTTTAAGACATACAATATAATATCCTTGGTGTAACATTTGTTTGTATCCAAAGGTAATATCTATTAAAAGAGGTGTTCGCAATCGAAGTTTATTAAGAAGAATATTCATACCAATAGCATAAAGCTACAATCTATGTTATTCACATTTTGGAGATTCCTATGCTGAAAATACCATTTTCATTTATTTTGTTTTTTTAGGATTTGGGTTACATCCTATAGATATTTTATCATAACCGATAATTTTTTAGGTAATTTTCATTTTGACAGCACTATACAAGAAATAAAGCATATTTTCTAGCTATAATTAGCTTTTATATAATTAAATAATAATGCTTAGAGAAAAAATCACATATTTAGACAATGGTGCAACGAGCTTTCCAAAACCTGAAGGTGTCCTCGAAGCGTATATCAACTTCTCGAAAAATATTGGAGCCAGTCCGGCAAGAGGAGGTTACGCAACTGCTATTGAAGCTGGGAGGTTGATATTCAAGACCCGATTAACCCTTGCTAAGATCCTTAGAGTTGAGGACCCATCAAGAATTATTTTAACAAAAAGTGCTACAGAAGCGTTAAATTTAATATTCTTTGGATACTTAAAACCTGGTGACAGAGTTGTTTCCACAAGAATGGAACATAATGCTGTCATACGTCCACTGAGATATCTTCAGAAGAAAGGAATAATCGAAGTTTTATGGGCGAGAATTACTGAGGATGGCAGACTCGACATGGATAATTTTATCAAGCTTGTTCAGACCTCTGGTGTTAAAATGGTTGTAACGACAGGAATAGCAAATTCTACTGGAGTTATTTTGCCGATCCGAGAGATTGGTAAATTTTGTCGAGATAGAGGAATAGTTTATGTTGTCGATGGAGCACAGATGGCAGGTGTTCATCCGGTTAATGTCGAACGAGATAGTATCGATGTTTTTGTATTCACTGGGCATAAAGGGTTGTATGGTGTTCAGGGAACCGGCGGTTTTTTCTTTGCGGAACATGTGCAAATTCAGCCTTTGATATTGGGTGGAACAGGAACAAGATCTGAGCTCGATGTTATGCCAGAGGAAATACCGGTTCGATTCGAGGCAGGAACGCCTAATACGCCTGGTATTGTCGCATTAGGAGTAGGTGCAGAATGGGTTCTCGAAAAAGGAATTGAAAATATTCACAAACACAAACAGGAAATTCTAAAGATAATGCATGAGAAGCTTGTTGATATCGAGGGCGTTAGAATATTTGGTCCACAAGACATTAAAGACAGGTCTGCGATTGTGCCGATTATAATGGATTCTCTTTCTCCTCAACAGACTGCGTACAAGTTATGGCAAGACTTTAAAATAGCTGTTCGAGCCGGACTTCATTGTGCTCCGCATATTCATAATGATTTGGGAGCAGAAAAGGGCACTGTTAGGTTTTCTTTCGGGGCTAATAACACAATCGATGATGCTCTTTATGCGGTGGAGGCTATAAAGTCCATTGCTTCTGAATGCTAAAGCAAATGATTAATAAACGATTAAAAAACGTTAATATTATAAGTAAAAAAATTGGAGGAAAAATGGGGGAGAAAGTTCTGTTATCTGGGAACGAAGCTATTGCTCGGGGAGCTTATGAGGCAGGTTTTCATTTTGCATCAGCTTATCCCGGCACTCCGTCAACCGAGATACTAGAAACAATCGCAGAATTGTATTCCGATACAATAAAATGTCAGTGGACTCCAAACGAGAAAGTTGCCGTTGAGGTTGCGATTGGAGCTGCTTTTGGTGGTGCGAGAAGTATGGCAGCTATGAAACACGTTGGAGTTAATGTTGCAGCCGATCCGCTTTTTACTCTATCTGAAACTGGTGTTAACGGCGCATTTGTGCTGGTTTCCGCCGATGATCCGGGAATGCATTCATCGCAGAATGAGCAGGATAATCGACGTTATGCAAAATTTGCAAAATTAATACTCATTGAACCGTCGGATTCCCAGGAGGCAAAAGATTACATGAAATTTGCCGCTGAAATTTCAGTGGAGTTTGATCTTCCTGCTCTTCTTAGAATAGGCACTAGAATCTGTCATTCAAAAAGCGTTGTAGAATTGGGTGAACGTGAAGAAATTCCTATTAAGGAATACATACCAGATATTCAGAAACGAGTGGTTATTCCTTCTCACGCCAGAATTCTACACAAGAAACTTGAGGAAAGGCTTAAAGCTTTGAAAGAATTTTCCTCAAAGGCACCGATAAATAGGATCGAGGGAGGAGATTTCACATACAACGGTAAGAAAATAGGAATTTTGACATCTGGTATTTCATATCAATATGCAAAGGAAATTTTTCCTAATGCAACTATTCTCAAGTTGGGAACCAGCTGGCCATTTCCTGATAAATTAGCCAAGAAGTTCTGCGATCAGGTAGATGAAATATGGATTATTGAAGAAAACGAGCCGTTTCTTGAAGAGGAGTTAAAAATAGCTGGTCTCGCCGATAAATTAACAATAGGTAAGAATAAAATTCCGCTTTGCAATGAGTTGAATCCGGGGATTATAAGAGAAGCAATTTTTGGAGAAAAGCCGGAATTGCCTACGGTTGATATTTCAAAACTACCTAAACGTCCTCCTGTTCTATGTCCAGGCTGTCCACATAGAGGTCTTTTCTATATAGCTAACAAGCTTAAATTGCATGGAACGACGGATATTGGTTGTTATACATTGGGAGTCATTCCGCCGCTTAATCAGGGAGAAACCTGTATATGTATGGGTGCATCTATCGGTATTGCGCATGGGTTGGGAGTAGCCCAAGGAAAGGAGTTCGGGAAGAAGGTTCTGGCGTATATCGGTGATTCAACGTTCATTCATTCAGGTCTTACAGGAATGACTAATCTCGTATATAACAAGGGTAATGCTGTGATATGCATTTTGGATAATTCAACTACAGCGATGACTGGGCATCAACCACATGCGGGAACAGGAATTGATATTTTGGGTGAGCTAACTTACAAAGTAAACTATTCAGAAGTCGCTGACGCACTGGGAATAAAAAGAGTATATCGGACGGATGCTTACAATTTAGAGGAGATTCAGGATGCACTGAAGGCTGCTACCGATACGGATGAAGCTGCTGTAATAATTAATGAGGGTCGATGTATTCTTCTGGATTGGCGAGAACTCGATATCGTGCCATTCCAAGTTGATCAAGAAAAATGCACAGCATGTGAAATTTGTATCAAGGTTGGGTGTCCAGCTATATCAAAAGATCCCGAAACCGGTAAGGCAACAATCGACGAGATGTTGTGTGCAGGTAATCACTGCACAATATGTCAACAGGTGTGCCCATTCGATGCAATAAATCCTGTTCGACCTATTGTGGAACAAGCAGGAAAGAACAGTTAATTTATTAATACTTAATATACAAACAGAAATATTATTGTTGCTCGTTTAATTTTACAAATCTCGATTAAAACGATGTTTCTGGGTGTGGATTATATCTATAAGAAAATTACACTTGAAATGTGCTGAGATATAATTCTACTAACTTTGTTCCCCACAGTATTGCGACAATTGCACCGATAATTAGAAACGGTCCAAACGGCACCGCAGACGAAGGACTTTTCTGTTTTAAAATGTTCTTTCTAATGAATAGAACGACAAAACCGGCTAACATACCTATTAAAGCACCAATTATCATAACTATAAATACTCCCCACACACCGACCAAAGTTCCTAATCCTGCAATAAGTATTATATCTCCTTCGCCTAAGGCTTCCTTCTGGAAGATTTTTTTGCCAATTTTTGATAGAATCCAAAATATTATTGCTCCGATACCACCAGCAATGACCGAGTTTAGAAGACCGTTCCAACTGCCGATTAAGAGTGCAGATGCAAGCCCCACAATTATTATTGAAATCGAAAGCTCATCCGGTATCTCCCAATGTTCTATGTCGATCCATGACAAGGACAGGAAAATTGGTGCGAGAATAATAAATTGTATAAATCGCAGTAAGTCGTTTGGATAGAATGCAATAAAGAACGTTAGATAGCAAAGTCCCATTAATAGTTCGACTATTGGATAACGAATGGAAATTTTAGCTTTGCAGTTGCGACATTTACCACCCAGTATTATATAACTTATAATGGGGATATTATCGTAAGGTTTGATCTTGGATGAACAATTTGGACAATGCGAACCCGGAAAGATTATGGATTTCCTTTTGGGTAATCTGTATATAAGAACGTTGGTGAAGCTTCCCACAACAGCACCAAAGGCAAATATAAAAATACCATACAAAATGCTCATTAGATTATCCATGTAATAAAAAATAACTGAAAAATATATCCTGCAAGTGATTATTTTTTTTGATTTTTAAAAATGAGATTTTCCTTGCACAATTTGATTGATTATCTAAGATACAATCCAATTATTGCATAAAAAGGAGCATAAATGGACAAGCGAATGATAATTGGAATTGTATTTGTAGCTATAATCTTGATTCTGACGCCTATTTACCAAAAATGGGTATTGAAAAACACAACTTCCGTTCCTGAAATCACAGAAACAGACTCACTTGTCACATCA